>JAOZPI010000074.1 GCA_029932835.1 archaeon
CCTTCACCTTTGAGACATAATTGTTCTTGGAGCTCAAAAGGATACTTGCAACCCTTTGATCCACCTCTCCAATTTTTGCTTTCTCCAATTTTTCAATTCTTTCCAGTACTAATCCAATGGCCTCTCTTACCTCCTCCTTTATTTTACTTTCCTCTACCCCTTTTATTATTCCCTCCTTGTACCCCCTTATCCAGTCTTCTAAATCTGAGAGTGCGATTTCTTCTTCCCTCTCTTTTTTGAGAAATCCAAAGAGCCCCATTGTCTTAATTAGCTTTAGACCAATTTAAATGAGGTGGATTTAGGTATGCCTAATGCAGCACTGGCTCGGGAATTTGGATGGAGGAGGAGTTTGATAATCTCACTGGCAACTATGCTCATAGCCTTTATATTGGGTGGTATTGTAGCTCCCTCTATTCCCCCTCCTTGGTCTTCTCTCCTGACCTCGGAAGATCCAGCTCTAAGTGGAGCTCCTTTAATTGCCTCTCTGACACATCGCTTGGAGCTCCATCTAACAAGCTCTGAGCGGCCTTGTTTTTTGGAAACGCGATGACCTCTCTAATGGATTCATTCTTTGTAATTATGGCTACAAGCCTATCAAGACCGAGAGCAATTCCGCCGTGCGGGGGAGCTCCGTATTCAAAAGCGTCCAAGAGGAACCCAAATTTCTCCTCGGCGTCCTCTCTCCCTATTCCAAGGGCTTTGAACATCCTTTCCTGCACTTCCCTTTTGCTTATCCTTATGCTCCCACCCCCCAGCTCCACACCATTCAGCGTTAGATCATAAGCCCTGGCTCTTACTCGTGCTGGCTCCTTGTCAAGGTAGCACAGATCTTCCTCTCTCGGTGAAGTAAAGGGGTGATGAACTGCTACGTGTCTCCCCTCCTCCTCGCTCCACTCAAAAAGAGGGAAGTCGTAAATCCAGACAAAGTTGTATTTTTCCTCACTTGCCAATCCAAGCCTCTTTGCTAGCTCTATCCTGAGGGCACCAAGAGACTCACTTACCACCCCATAACTGTCAGCCACAAAGAGCAAGAGGTCTCCATCCTCCGCCCTTGTTTTCTTTACGAGTTCCTCTTGGGTCTTCTCATCAAAGAATTTTATAATTGAGGACTCTAGCCTCCCGTTTATAACCTTCATCCATGCCAGCCCCTTTGCGCCGTATCTCCCCACAAATTCCGTGAGCTCTTCTATCTCTCTTCTGCTAAAAGAAGCGCATCCTTTCGCGTTTATGCACTTTACCACCCCCCCTTCTTCCAGCGCTGAAACAAATACCCTAAAATCCGACTTGCGAACAATATTGCTAACATCCACTAGCTCAAGACCGAATCGTGTGTCCGGTTTATCTGTCCCATACCTCTCCATAGACTCTCTGTATGTCATTCTCGGGAAGGGTGCCTTTAGTTTGATGCCTGCCACTTCCCTCCATATCCTTTGAATAAGGCGCTCCACAACATCAAATATGTCCTCCTCATCCACAAATGACATCTCTATATCAATCTGGGTGAATTCCGGTTGTCTATCCGCTCTTAGGTCCTCATCCCTAAAGCACCTGGCTATTTGGAAGTACCTGTCAAATCCTGCTATCATCAAAAGCTGTTTGAATAATTGTGGTGATTGAGGAAGGGCATAAAACTTCCCTGGGTGCACTCTAGATGGGACCAAATAATCCCTAGCACCTTCTGGTGTTGATTTTCCTAGCATAGGCGTTTCTATCTCCAAAAAGCCCTCTGAGTCCAAAAACTCCCTTACGGCCTTTGCAATCTGGTGCCTGATTTTAATATTTCTCTGCATCTTAGGTCTCCTAAGATCCAGGTGTCTATATCGGAGCCGTATGTCCTCATTTAGTTCTACCCGGTCATCTATCTCAAATGGGGGCGTTTTTGAGGTGTTCAGGATTTTTACATTCATCGCAGCTACCTCTACCTTGCCTGTTTTTATCTTCTCATTCTCCATCCCCCTAGGCCTTCTCACAACCTTCCCCTCAGCCTCTATAACATATTCTCTCCTCAGTTCTTCCGCATCCTTATGTGCCTTTGCGGATATCTTTGGGTCAAATCTAATCTGCGTTATCCCATATCGGTCTCTCAAATCAATAAAAATCACCCCACCATGGTCCCTTCTGCTCTGTACCCACCCCTGGAGAACCACCGCCCTTCCTACATCCTTCTCCCCAAGATCCCCGCATGTATGAGTTCGTCTCATTCCCTCTACTCCTTGTGGTCTATTCTCACATTTCCAAGCTATTCCTCGTGGTCTATTTCCACATTTCCAAGCATTTCTTTTATAATTTGAGCGCTTTCTTCGCCTATAGGTTTATCAAAGACAAGCTTTAAAACATCCCCACTTGCCCGGTATATCTTATTTATCTTGACTAACCTTGCTGGCCTTCCGATGGATCTGGCGATCTCCTCCTTGCTCCATTCATCTGATACCACAATAATTCTCCTACCAAGCTTTCTGGACAGCTCTGCAGCCAGGCCTCCGCGATAACCGATAATCTCTTTTGCTTCCCTTGGAGATCCTACTATCAGGAGCTTCCCATCTATTTCCCTACTCCATTTGTATCCAGAGGCTCCATAATTGGCGAGGATCGTAGAGAGCAGAACATCCAAATCTGAGATCTTTCCCTCTCTCACCTTCTTCTCACAGCTACTACAGAGAACCCCTGAGGATGCACAACTATCGCAAATGGGGAAAGCCATCTAAGCTTCCTGCCCAGGTTCCTACTTTTTCAATACTATGTCAATAGTCGAAACGTTTATTTTTCCACCCTCGTCAGCTTCAACCTCTTCGGTTCCTATCTCAATATTCTCCACTTTTATATCTGGTTCAAATCTGTTTCTGAGCAGTTCCACTACATCTACCGCCTTGCTGATGCTTCTGCCTCTAGCCTTTACATGTATCTCCTTCTCTCCCTTGTTTATCTGTGTAATCGCTGCCATCACATAGTTCATTATCCCCTTCTTTCCGACATATATCACATTGTCATCTATCCTTTTCTCTTCCTTTTGGTTTTCCTCAGCCATTTTTACCACATTTTTGTATCTTTGTACTCTGTTCCCGGTTCTACCGGACAGGATGTATCTAGTGTTTCAAAGGTCCAGCCCCCTTAGGGACATAGACTCACTAGAAAACATAGAAATAGACAGACGGGATTTAAAAATAGAGCATATAATGTCCCCGACATATAAAAATGCACCAAGACTAA
>JAOZPI010000023.1 GCA_029932835.1 archaeon
TCAAACTCCAGCCAGGTTTTTATGTCCATCGCGACATAGTCTAATAGCCCTCTTTTTAGCAAGTCCCCTAAGATTTGGCTATTAGTGCCATTTGTATCCAATTTCACTGCATATCCCATACCCTTTACCCGCTCTATGAATTGCCGTAGGTCTTTTTGGAGCGTAGGCTCTCCACCCGTTATTTCCACCCCATCCAAAAACCCCCTCCTCTTTTCCAAAAATTCGAAAACCTGCGCTTCCTTTATCTCCTTGAGCTTTTTGATCTCTTCTGGCAGGACCAGCTCCCAGTTATGGCAGAAGGGACACCTCCAGTTACACCCAATCGTGAATACAATGGCCGACAATCTTCCTGGGAAATCTATAAGGCTGAGCTTTTGTAACCCCCCGATGTGCATCTATACCACCTCGTCTGTAGGGAGGGTCCCGTCAAATAATTTCCTCTCTTTGTACTCCTCCTGCTTCCCTGCGTTCCACTGATCTACAGGTCTTAGGTATCCCACAACCCGAGAATAGACCTCAGGTTTTGTCTTCTTCCCCTCACTCTCACACTTTTCACATACCTCATGGGCCCCAAACAAGTATCCATGATCTGGACATATACTAAACGTCGGAGTCAGGGTGAAGTAGGGGAGTTTAAAGTTTTCGCACACTCTTCTGATTAGAGACTTTACCGCATTTGTATCTGGCATATTCTCTCCTAAAAAAACATGGAACACTGTGCCACCAGTATACTTTGTTTGTAGATTGTCCTGCAGTTCTAGTGCTTCAAACAGGTCATTGGTAAAGTTTACTGGCAACTGAGAAGAGTTTGTGTAATAGGGAGCCGCCCCCCTCTTTACACTCTCTGTGTTTGCAAATTTTATATCCGGGTACCTCTCCTTGTCCAACCTGGCTAGCCTGTATGAGGTTCCCTCTGCTGGTGTGGCTTCTAGGTTGTACACATGATCTGTCTCTTCCTGGAAATCCTCCAATCTCTTTCTGATATAATCCAGAACCTTTTCTGCAAATTTCTTTCCCTCTTCATCCCCAATTGTGGAATTAAGGAAATTCAATGCCATTTCATTCATTCCGAGGACACCTATTGTAGAAAAGTGGTTTTTCCAATACTCCCCGTACCCCTCCTTTATATGCCTGAGGTAATACTTTGAATATGGATAAAGCCCTCTTTCTGTGAACTTCTCTATTACCTTTCTTTTCACCTCCAGACTGTTCTTTGCCAAGACAAGAAGCCTGTCCAAGCGCTCAAAAAATTCCCTTTCATTTCTGGAGAGGTAGCCCAGTCGTGCCATGTTTATGGTGACCACTCCAATAGATCCAGTCAGTGGGTTGGCTCCGAAGAGCCCGCCTCCCCTCTTCTTCAGCTCTCTTTTATCAAGGCGCAGATGACAACACATAGATCTCACATCCTCCGGATTTAGATCAGAGTTTACGAAGTTGGAGAAGTATGGGATACCATACTTTGCTGTCATCTCCCATATTGGTTCATAGGCTGGGTTGTCCCATTCAAAGTCCTTTGTTATGCTGTAGGTGGGAATCGGAAACGTGAACACCCTGCCCTCTGAATCGCCCTCTGCTATAACCTCTGCGAATACATGGTTGAACATAAGCACCTCTTCCTCAAATTCGCCGTATGTCCGATCCATTATCTGCCCGTCTATGATCACTGGTTCGTCCTTCATGAATTCCGGAACCTTTAGATCTAGCGAGACGTTGGTGAATGGCGTCTGAAATCCTACCCTTGTTGGAACATTTATGTTGTAAATAAATTCCTGAAGAGCCTGCTTTACTTGGCCATAGTCGAGGCCATCATATTGTATAAACGGGGCGAGGTATGTATCAAAGTTGGAAAATGCCTGTGCACCAGCAGCCTCCCCCTGAAGTGTATAAAAAAAGTTCACTACCTGTCCTAGCGCTGTTCTAAAGTGCTTTGCTGGCTTAGAGCTAATCTTTCCGCGTACTCCCTTAAATCCGGTAAGGAGCAGATCTTGGAGGTCCCAACCAACACAGTACGCGCTTAATAACCCGAGATCGTGGAGGTGAAAGTCCCCTGATAAATGGGCCTTTCTGATCTCGTCTGGGTATACTTTATTTAGCCAGTACTGAGAGGTTATAACAGACGATATATGAAAGTTCAATCCCTGCAACGAGAAGGTCATATTCGCGTTCTCTTTCACTCTCCAGTCCTGCATATTAAGATAATCCTCTACAATCCTGAGGTTGGAAAACATGGTTTTTAATTGCCTCAATTCATCGTGCTGCTTTCTGTAGAGTATGTACGCCTTTGCTGTTAGGTAGTGTTTGTTCTCAACAAGGACCTTTTCCACAAGGTCCTGCACTTCCTCTACCGTCGGTATCTCCCCCGGTTTGGTTTTGCTCTTTAACAAAGAGACGACTTGGCTTCCCAGCTTCTTAGCAAGATCGTAATCCTCTCCCCCAACAGCCTGAGCAGCCTTCCATATGGCCAGGCTGATCCTGTCTGCATCAAAGTCAACAATTCTTCCATCCCTCTTTCGTATCTTCTCAATCTTCTCCATTTTTTACCTCCATATTTTTTCCAAAACCACAACATATTGTGGTCCTCTATAGCAAAATCTCAATATATTGTTGTTATGTTAGGAATGACTCTATAAAAATAAAACCCTTTTGTTCTTCTGTACAAAAAATTTATGCTCTCAAAAGCATCTATTCCTAAGAGGCTTTTTCAAAATTACTCTTTGATTTCCATTAGTGCTTCTCCACCTGCCCATCCTTATACACCTTCTCATTACCCTGAGTAATTTTTACTCCCAAGCCTTTTTATACGCCCCCTGATAAAATGCAAAAATGCAAAAAAGAAATATTATTGTAAACCGTCTTGAGAAGGAACATATAGAAGACACGCGCGTGGAGATCGTAGAAAGGAAGGGAGTGGGCCATCCTGATTCCATAAGCGATGGCGTGGCAGACGCAGTGAGTCGCGCCCTCTGTCGAGAATACATAGAAAGGTTTGGCACTGTTATGCACCATAACACAGACGAGACCCAACTTGTGGCTGGTCAGTCACGGCCGAAGTTTGGAGGGGGGGTTGTCCTTGAGCCTATATACATGCTCCTTGTGGGAAGAGCCACAAACCACGTAGGTAATGAGTCCATACCAGTCGCAGAGATAGCTCTAAATGCTGCGAGAGAGTACATTAGGGATACCATCTTGAATCTAGACCCTGATACCCAGATGACCATAGAGTGTAAGTATGGAGAAGGTTCTGCAGACTTACAGAGCGTCTTTAAGAACAAGACAGCTATTCCTGGAGCTAATGACACCTCCTTTGGTATCGGCTTTGCTCCCTTCTCTGAGGTAGAGAAATTGACCCTTGAGGCAGAGAGATGGATAAATTCTAGGGACACAAAGCGGAGGATCCCTGCACTTGGAGAGGATGTGAAGGTTATGGGACTTAGGGAAGATAACAGAATAACCCTCACTGTAGCCAGTTCGCAGGTAGATAAATATGTCTCTGGAGTGGAGGACTACATAGAGAACAAGGAGAAGGTCAAGGAGAATCTAGAGAAGATAGCTCCAAAAATAACGGAAAGGCCTGTAGATGTGGTTGTCAATACAGGGGATATTGAAAAAAAGGGCGAGGAGGGGCTCTTTCTGACAGTTACCGGAACCTCTGCTGAGAATGGAGATGATGGCTCTGTTGGGAGGGGAAATCGTGTTTCTGGGCTCATAACTCCAGGAAGGCCAATGTCCATGGAGGCTGCGTCTGGTAAAAATCCCATAAACCATGTGGGGAAGATATACAACATTCTGGCTTTCAGGATGGCAGACAGAATAGCCAGAGAGATAGGAGGGGTAAAAGAGGTGGAGGTCCAGCTGTTAAGCCAGATAGGAAGGCCAATAGACGATCCGCGCGTTGCCTACATAAAGCTCATGACAGACTCTGACTTTGCCCTTGCCCAGAGGGAGGCGGAGTCTATAGTTGAGGAGATGTTGGCAAACATCAAAGAGGTTACTGACGATGTCATTCATGGAAGGGTCCGAACCTTCTAAGAAGCGCTTTTCAAGGGCTTTCTACTATCTTCCCACTCTGCTTCCCCCTATAGGTTTTGTTCTTATCCTTGTTGGATTTCTGCTTTCTCTCCATCTGTATCCTGCACTGCCAACCCAAATGGTTGTCCACTGGGGGATCTTGGGACAACCGGACGAGAGCTTGGAGAGGGAAACGGCTGCCTTTATTATCCCCCTGCTGATGCTTCTCCTCTTTCTTCTTTCTCTCTTTCTCCCCAAAATAGACCCCCTAAGAAAAAATATTGCTCTTTTCAGGCCGTATTTCGCTGCCTTTATTCTCCTCCTTCTCGTATTTTTACTTTCTCTCCACATCTTTCTCCTCTTATGGAACTTGGGGGTCTCTATTCCTCTTATTCCCTTTATCTGTTTGTGGCTTTCTGTTCTCTTCTTTTATGTGGGGGTGTTGTGTGAGCATACAGAACAAAATTGGTTTATTGGGATAAGAAACCCCTGGACCTTGAGTAGTAAGCGCATCTGGAGGAGAGTGAATACAGCTGGCGGAAGGGCGTTCAAACTAGCCTCTCTTGTCTTCCTCTTGGGTATCCTCTTTCCAACTCACACCATCTTCATAGTGCTCCTTCCTGTCATCACTGTAGCGCTCTACACTCTCATTCTATCCTACAAGGAGTTCAAAAAAGAGGAAGCTCGAGGCCATGGTCTTTCGTAGGGGGTTATCCAATCTATTCCAAACCTGCACCATGCGCCACTGCTCACTGCTCACATATCGCCGTTAACCCTTTATATTCTCCTCTTCTATCATGAACATGGAAATTCAGGAGATCTATAAAATAAGATTTGATCCAGGGCACCAGTCCGAGAAGGTTGTGGTCGGATCCAACGAGGTTCTCATTCCCACCTCCAGAGCTATAGTGCCCCCAACCCTTTCCTTCTGTTAAGGGCGCATTGGGGGGAGGCAGGGTGGTCTACACCCTGCCACTTCTTCTATAAAGCCAAAGCTTTTTATTCCGCCCCCCGTTATATTCCACTTTACCTGCCTTGGAAATATGGAAATTTCCCATATCCCAAAATTGGTATTCAACAAGCAAAACACAATAAAGCGTGTCATAATCTTATCTATCGCCCTCTATTTTTTTCTAGTGAGTATCGAGGTTATGGGAGCAGCCTTTAAGCTCTTCGGAAGGGACTTCGCTGAACAGCTCCTTACCACTACTTCGAATCCCTTTGTCGGTGTGGTGGTTGGAATACTTGCTACCAGCCTTGTTCAGAGTTCCTCATGCACTACCTCCATAGTCGTGGGCCTCGTGGCTGCTGGGGGGTTGTCTCTCCCAAATGCCATCCCCATCATTATGGGAGCGAATATTGGCACCAGCGTCACAAACACCCTTGTCGCATTAGGACACATAACCAAGAGGGACGAATTCCGGAGGGCATTCTCTGGTGCAACTGTCCACGATCTCTTTAATCTGCTCGCGGTCTCTACCCTGCTCCCTCTTGAGCTCACCACCCATATCCTGCAGAACACAGCCACCTTCCTCTCAACAGCGTTTACCAGTGTTGGGGGCTTAGCGTTTATAAGTCCCTTGAAGTGTATCACAAAGCCTTCTGTAGAACTCCTAAGGGGGGTTGTAGCACATCCCCTCCCCCTCCTCATCCTCGGCCTGGTCCTCCTCTTCTCCTGTCTGACTATCATGGTCAAGATGATGCGCTCTCTGGTCATCAACAAATTTGAAGTACTCTTCGACCGATATCTCTTCAGGAGCGCCTTCACAGCTTTCTTTTTGGGCTTTCTCTTTACTTCTGTAGTGCAGAGCAGCTCTGTCACAACATCGCTTGCGGTTCCTCTCCTGGCCGCCGGTCTTGTTACAGTGTCTCGGATCTTCCCCTATACGCTGGGGGCTAACCTTGGGACAACGCTTACGGCCCTATTGGCTGCCTTTGTTACCCACAGCCCAGTGGCTATAGCGGTTGCTCTTACTCACCTTCTCTTCAATCTCTTTGGTATTCTTATATGGTATCCCCTCCGGCGCGTTCCAATAACGCTGGCTGAGAAGCTGGGAGAGCTTGCCTCTAGGTCAAGAAGAATTGCCTTCTTTTATATAGTCGGTGTTTTTTATGTAATCCCTGTATTATTAGTATTCGTGTGGAGGTGAGAATGTTTAAAAAAATATTTGGAGTGTGGAACCGTGAAAGCCTCCTAAAAGAGGCGATGGAAACAGCATATAAAATGCTTGATGAGGATCGGGAAATGTTTAGGAGTGCTGTACGCTTTGTTCTTTTTGGAGAAAAGTCCCCTGTTGACCCCAGACAGAAGGACAAGGAGGTGAACCGGTATGAGATAGATATCCGCAGAAAGATCTTGGAACATCTTGCCATAAATCCAAAGCAGGACGTTACAGCGTCCCTTGTTCTTTTGGGAGTGAGCAGAGACATAGAGCGAATAGGGGATGTCTGTAAAAACATTTTTGAGTTAAAATACAAGTGTTCTAGCTCCTTTGAGGATAACCACTACACTGCAGTGCTTAAAGAAACAGCAGAAAAACTCCTAGAGATGTTTGACCTGACCATAGATGCCTTCAAGTCCTGTGATACTGAAAAAGCAGAAGTAGTGATCTCCCTCCATTACAAGACTGTGGCCAAGAAGATGGAAGAACTCATTGGGGCCCTCATGGAGGAAAAGAAGATGAACCCTGGGGCTGCAGTTAGCTCTGCCTTGTTGGCGCGCTATCTAAAGAGAGTATCCGCAAATCTTATGAATATCTCCTCCAGCGTGGTCAATCCATTTGATCGGATACGCTTTAGGTTGAACGGGACTGAATAAACAGGAATCTATTAGAGATGATATCGGTGGGGATAGAGGGGACTGCACATACCCTAGGCATTGGTATTGTTGAGAATGAGCACATCTTGGCTGATATTAGGAGGACCTACAGCCCCAAAGAGGGCGGGATACATCCAAGAGAGGCATCTCGGTATATAGCAGATAACTTTGGGAGCGCACTGCTCCAAGCATTAGAAGAGGCAGGAATAGAACAGAAGGACATAGATCTTGTTTCCTTCTCTCGCGGTCCTGGGTTAGGTCCCTGTTTGTCCAATGTGGCTGTTGGAGCTAGGGCGCTTTCACTACACCTCAAGGTCCCAATTGTTGGGGTTAATCATTGTGTAGCACATATAGAAATAGGCAACCTTCTGGCTTCTTTGGAGCATCCTGCTTGGAAGCAGCCTCTGGTCCTCTACGTTTCTGGGGGGAATACACAAATAATCATGTTTAAACAGGGAAGATATCGTGTCTTTGGAGAGACACTGGATATCGGGGTTGGAAATCTGCTGGACAAGTTTGGCCGAAAGGCGGGGTTGAAGCACCCTGCGGGCCCTAAGATAGAGAAACTAGCTACTGCAGGGGAGAAGTATATCCCCCTTCCATACGTAGTCAAGGGTAACGATCTCTCCTTTTCAGGGATCCTCACAGAGGCGGTAAGATTGCTTGATCAGCATTCCCTGAGTGACATAGCTTATTCGCTCCAAGAGACCGTCTTCTCCATGCTCACAGAGGCAACAGAAAGAGCCCTGTGCCATCTCAAGTCCCCCTCCCTCCTGCTCACTGGGGGTGTTGGAAATAACAAGCGTCTTCAAGAGATGCTCAAGGCCATGGCTGAGGAAAATGGTGTCACCTTCTCTGTTCCTCAGGGATACTGTAGTGACAACGGGGTGATGATTGCTTGGACTGGGCTTCTAATGTACAGGAGCGGTGTCAGGCACAAACTCGAGGAGACTCAAGTTGATCAGAATTTTCGCACAGATCAAGTGGAGATACCCTGGGCCTCTTCTCCCCCTCCTCCAAAAGAGCAAAGGGGGCGTTGGAAGGGAGCAGAGGCGGTCCTAACCCTTAGTGATTCTAGGATTAAAAAGAGGCGCTTGCCAAAGTCATACAGACTAGCAGAAATAGATATTCAAATACGCAAAGGCCGAACCTCCAGAGAAGCTCGCTTGTTGCGACTTGCTAAGAAGGCGGGGTTGTGTGTCCCAGAGATCATTTCTGTTGAACCTTCCTCTTTTGAACTAACAATGGAGTACATCGAGGGGGACCCCCTTTACAAGATACTAGACAAAAGGCTCGATTTGGGAGAGCAGATAGGATCTTTGGTTTCCTCTCTTCATGCCAATGATATAATACCTGGCGATCTCACCACATCAAATATGATCTTGCGCGAAGACAGAATATGCCTTATAGATTTTGGTCTTGGGTCAGTCTCCAGACGGGCGGAAGACAAAGCAACGGACCTCCTTTTGCTAAAGAAGTCTCTAAACGCCAACCATCCAACAGTCTTCAGAGAGCTGTGGTCTGGGATTTTGAGTAGCTATAAGGATCCTGAGGTCCTAGAAAGGTTAAGGGTTGTGGAGTCACGAGGGAGATACATGCACGCTTAGACGCCTGAGGTTATAACCACAATCACTCCTCTGCTAAGATTCCCTCTCTTCTTAAGACTCCGCGCGCAGCCAATATACCAGTAGCGGCAGCATTTGTTATATCTCTGGATAACCCACACCCATCTCCAGCTGCGAAGAGGTTTTGGATAGAGGTCTCCATATTCCTATCAACCTCTGTCATCGTTGAGTAGAATTTTATCTCAGGGGCATACAAGAGAGTCGAGTCAGAGACGACACCGGGTATTACCTCGTTGAGCTTCTCCAGGCCCTCAATAATATTGGTCACTATTCGGTGCGGCATTGCCATAGAGATATCCCCTGGGGTCGCATCCCTAAGTGTTGGCTCTATCGGGTTCTTGCTAATCCTCTTCTCTGTGGACCGCCTTCCGTTGAGGAGGTCTTTCATTCTCTGTATAATTGGCTTTCCTCCCCCAATTGTGGTCGCAAGTTTCCCTATTGACTTTCCGTACTTCGTCGTATTCTCTAGGGGTTCAGTGAGCTCTATTCGCTGCAAGAATGCAAAGTTTGTGTTTTGTGAGTGGCGGTTCTTCATGGAATGGCCATTTACCCCTATATGCCCTTCATAGGTCTCTTTGACTACGAATCCCTCGTGATTGGTGCAGAAGGTTCTGACAAAGTCGTCGTATTTTTTGGTCCTTATGTGGAATTTTGGGTCCCGATTGATCTTTATAATGGGGTCCATCACTATAGAGGGGACCTCAACTCGGACTCCCACATCTAAGGGTCCGTAGGCGTACCTTACCGCATGCCTTGTGAATATCTCGTCTATCCACCCCCCTCCAATTCTGCCTGGGGCAGCTATCACATACCTCCCATAGACCCTTTCCCCTCCTTTTAGCACCACCCCCTTACACTCTCCCTTCTCAACTATAAGGTCAATAACCTCAGTCCCCATCCTAAAGACGATCCCTCTCGCCCGCAGGCCGTCCGCAAATCTCTTTATTAGCCTTGGTGCTTGGTCGCTCCCTATATGTCTCTGGTCTATCTCTATGAATTCCACTCCAACTGATGCGCACTTCCTCTTTAGATTTCTAATCTCTTCTCCACCCCCCTTATAGAGTTTCCTTGGAGCCCCATGCTCCAGAAATATCTGATCAACATACCGTATCAGATCCCATGCGTCCCCACTATTCCCTGTAAACTTTTCTAGATCCCCTCCTATATCTGGCCTGAGGTTCAGGGTCCCGTCTGACCACGTTCCTGCCCCCCCCATACCACACATTATGTCGTCCCCTCTGGCATAGCCATTGGCCTTTTTCTCCTTTGCCTTAACCCTTTCGTCTATGTCTTTCCCCTTGTCTATTACCACTACCGAGAGATCCCTTGTATTCTTAGCTAGTTCGTACGCAGCAAACAGCCCTGCCTGTCCGGCCCCGATTATTATCACGTCGTATCTCTTCATGAGACGCCCCTAATTTTCCTCAAAGTGGATTAAAAAGCTTTACGCTCAGCTTAGTATCCTGTCCAAGACACGGTTTTTATAAGCGTATTTTAACTCCTGTGCTATCCTTCTTCCAGTGGTTAATCCAGGTTCTATATAAGCAGAGTAGGGTGACTCAGGAACTGCTATATTTGTGCCAGCTACGATCCTTGCGCTTATCTCAAAGACGTAAATGTTGAGGTCTTTGTCTATTACGGTTTCCAGGCAAAAGGGTCCCCACAAACCCCCAAAAAGCCGAAGAGACTCCTCTATGGTCCTTGCTCCCATATCCAGCACCCTTCCCAGCAGGGATTCTCTCAATACCAGATTGATGTTTCCTGTTACAGTAAATCCAGGGCTCTCCCCCCTCTCTTGCAACTCCGAGATAGAACCAAGCCGATAGATCTCGTCTATGTTAGATTCTACCCTTCGGTCTATCGAGAGTAGCTGCAGGCTCCCCTCAGCAACCCTGTAGCCGTCCCTACGAATAGGAGAGTAAAAATAGTGGAAATAAAAGCGTGTTCCTGGGATGAACTCCTGCATGATATATTCCCTTTTGCCATTCAATCTGTTTTCAACCTCCTCTCTGCTCTTTGCTATGAAGAATCCCTTCCCCCCCTTGGCTCCACCATACTTAACAATAACAGGGCCATCTATATCAGACAGGCTCTTTATATCCCTCGGCATTTTGAGGCCAGCCCCCTCCAGCCATTCCCTCTCCTTTTTCCTGTCTGATTCCCAATCCAAAACTGCTTTGTTTCCATAGACCGGTATCCTAATCTTCTTAAAGTTCTTTGATCCCATGTATTCAACAAAGGAGCCATGGGGGATTATAACACATCCCTTATCTTCCAAAGCCTCCGCTACTTCCTGCTTTAGCAAGTCTTTGTAATCCCCTATCAAAAAGAAGTCGTCAGGCCTTGCGAGAGGGAAGGCTTCATAGACCCTTGGCCTCTCCCCCACTGCTATCCCAATGCTCTTCATCCCCTCCTTTCTGGCCCCATGGAATATCTGGAGGGAGGTGTGTGAACAAGAAGTTGTTATTGTGGGTTTTTTGTCCATTTTATCCTTCATGTCACAATTTCTGTTAATCTTCTCTCCTCCTGTGCTCTTTTTATCTCCATGGCAATTCTCCTACCCACTGAGATTTCCTTTCTGTGCAGATAGCCAGAATACGGGGTGAACTTCGTTCCGGGGGATCCCTGCACCCGCAGACTTATATCAAAAACTAGTGCTTTCTCCTTTGGCGGACCAGGAACAAATGTCGCCTGAAGTGCAAAAGGCCCAATAATACCTGGGGGATACTCCTCTTTGCTGACCTGCACGAACCTCTCCCCTAATTCAAATACTTGCTCCAGAAGGGATTCCTTTATTGTACAGGCAACATGTCCTGCCTCTATAGCTTTCAAGTCCACATATTTCAGGACTTCATTTTGTTGGTATGCCGGAAGTCGTAGTATACCATCTAGGTTCGTTTGCCTTCGCATGTCAGTTCCCAACAACTCCAGCCTCTCATCTAGAGGGGAATAAAAGTAATTGAAGTTTACCTGCGCTCCAACTGCAAACTCCTCTATCACAGCCCCTTTTAGTCCCTCCTCTGTTATTACGCCCCTTCTTATTAGATCTTCTGATTTCTCTTCAAATTCCTCTGGGCTGGAACAAAGGAAGAAGGCCCTCTCATATTTCCTTTCAGCCTCGTTTGCTTTAACTAACACCAATTTATCGATCTCAGAAGGATCCTTGAATACCCGTGGATGCGGAATTCCTGCCTTATCCATCAACCAGTACTGGTTCTTCTCAACATTCCTCTCTTCTGCCCTGAGCATCCCTCTGGAGCCAAATAGTGGGACTCGAAATTCCCTTTCTATATTCTCATACCCAACATACACCTCAAAGGAGCGGTGTGGTAGGAAGATACACTGCCTCTTGTTTAGCTCTTCTAAAATATGTGGCTTGGTTATTTCTGAAAATTTATCAAGAATTATGGTCTCATCCACAACCCCTACATCCCCTCTAGTTTTATAGTAAAAATCATAGGTTCGTTCCCTCCCCTTTTGGCAAACCACGATGGTTTTGAAACCCTCCTCTTTGGCTCCCCTGCAAATGTCCAAGGCAGAGTGCGATCCAAGAGAGCCTATGGTTATCTTGTCATAGCCTCGCACAATATCCTGTATCTCTTCTCTTTCTATCATCTTACAATCCCACCAATAGCCGAACATCGGGGACGTTAAATTAGAAGAAGAGGATATAAATAAAGTGGCGAAGGTCGTGCACGAGATCCGGCCCTA
>JAOZPI010000075.1 GCA_029932835.1 archaeon
GGTGTTGTCCCTGCTGGTTACAAAGAGGCTCTTGAGGACGCAGATTGTCTTATACGCCCCACAGCACATGCCGAGTTTAAGCGCCTGGATCGTGATGAGATCTCTAACAGAATGAGCACGCGCGCAATAGTTGACACCCGCGGGATCGTGGATGTTGAAAAGGCAAGGCGGATGGGTTTTTTACTTGAACGAATCTAATAATTTCATGCGAATTCTCTTTGTTTCCACGGATTTTCCGTACCGATCAACAGCAGGGACGATAACGCAGGGTGGTGGTGGAGCCTGTATATCCCAATTAGCAGATGGTCTCAACAAGCGAGGGTATGAGATAGAGGTCATAACCAGGACTGAGAGAGATCTCTCGGACGAAATATACGACTTTCCAATACACAGGACAAAATACTACAATCTCGGATTTAGAGAAAGCAAGATCACGCACTACCTCACAGCTACCAAGCTCGCGCGCGAGATTGTCTCAGACCGGCATTTTGATATAATCCACACGCATAACCCTGTTGCCGGCCTTACCGGGTGCAAGATCTCTAAGGCCTTCAAGATCCCTCATATAATGACCCTCCATGGACCCTGGTCTAGTGTTCGCCAGAGATTCTATACAAGAATTCTAGCCAGGTGGATAGAGGGCAGAGCGCTTGCGTGTGCTGACCTCATAACGTGCGATGCCAAGTCCCTGACACAGGAGGTCAACAGTAGATATCACCATGACGAAAAGGTCATAACCATACCCAATGCTGTTGATACCCATCAGTTCTCTCCAAAAATCGGGCGCCAAGAGGCGAGAGATAAATTGGGGATAAAGACAGATTCTCTGATAATCCTCTATACCGGGAGGTTTGTGGAAGAGAAGGGACTTCCCTATCTTCTTGAGGCGTTCGATCGGCATTCAAAGAGAGTGGATGACACATATCTCCTTCTTGTCGGAGGCGGCTTTGACGAGCATCTTGTAAGCAGGTGGTTGTCCTCCCACCCCTCCATCTCGCCCCGTGTTATCATATTCCCTTATCTGCCATACTCAGAGATGCCCCTTGTATATAACGCTTCAGATATCTTTGTCCTTCCTAGCCTTGCCGAGGGCATGAGCAGATCCATAATGGAGGCGATGGCGTGTGGAAAACCAGTCATAGCAACAAACGTTGGCGGAAATTCAGAACTGGTAACTCCAAAGAAGACAGGAATCTTGGTAGAGCCGAGGAGCCCTGAGGCTCTGGAGTACCACCTCACCCTCCTCACAAGAAACGGGAACTTGCGGGCAAACATGGGGAAAAAGGCAAGAGAATTTATAATGAAGCACAACACTGTAGACAAGAGGATAAACTCTTTTATTGAGGCTTACAATCATCTCCTAAAATGAATATATGCATGTTGTCTGCTTTTTATTACCCTATCACAGCAGGATCTGAAGTCTTCACGCAGGAGATATCTGAACGACTTGTTAAAGATGGCCATGAGGTCCATGTAATAACGGGATCATGGCTGAAATTAAAGTGGAGGGAAAATATAAACGGAGTTCATGTGCATCGTGTCCCCTCCCTCCTCATTCCTTATCTTTCCCTTCCATCCACTATCCCTGGCATGTCATTAGCGGCATTATCTCGTAAATGTGATATAATCCATGCTCACTTGGCCTTTCCATCAGGTTTTGTAGGAGCGCTTCTAAAAAATATAACAGACACACCGCTCATAACAACAGTCCAGGGTGGCGATCTTGGAATATATCCCCACAGTGGCATTGGGAGGCTATTTCCTCTCGTCTCCCCTCTCATCTCCTATGCTTTGCGGAACTCTGACTGTATTACGGCGATCAGTGGCTATCTAAAAAAACGTGCAATCGACTTAGGGGGGAAGAATGTAAAGCTGGTCAGGAACGGGACAGATACAAAGAAGTTTAAGCCTGGGGTTCGAGCGAAAACACTTACGGAAAAATACACTCTTGGAGGTCACCCTCGCCTTCTTACAGTCTCTCGTCTAGTCCCGAAAAACGGGGTTCACCACCTAATAGCAGCCTTTTTTCACATACTTAGGGATTTTCCCAACGCTTCTCTCTTGATAGCAGGCGATGGGCCTGAAAGAAAAAGCCTCCAGAAACAAGTAAGGGACCTTGGACTTTCGGAGCATGTAAACTTTCTGGGGTATGTAGACCACAATGAGATTCCCTATCTTATGAACGCTTCTGACCTGTTCATACGGACCTCTCTTGAAGAAGGGCTTGGAATAGTCTTCACAGAGGCGATGGCGTGTGGAAAACCAGTCATAGCAACAAACGTTGGCGGCATACCAGATGTCGTTATAGATGGAAAGACAGGTATTTTAGTTGAACCAGGGGATATTGCAGGGATTGCAGAAGCCATAAAAAAGATTCTTTCTTCCCCCCCCCTCCTCCGAAGCATCAGGAGAGAGTCTCTCGAACTCGTAAAAAAGGAGTTCTCATGGGATGCGATCTACAAAAAGATGCTGAGGATATATAGTGAAACCGCGAGGTGAAGATAAAATGAGGATACTTATAACAACCCCCATTTTTCCTCCTGAGATAGGCGGCCCGGCCACATACACATGGGAGTTCTGCAGGCGACTTCGTCAAAAGCACGAGATAAGCGTGATCACTCTAACCCCCGATCCCAAACAACTTGAGGGAGTTAGAGTAATTTCGGTGCCCCGCACGTCTATCCTCCGAAACATGCGACTTTTCCTCTCTATTATCAAAAACACCTTCAAAGCGGATATATTATATGCCCAAAATCCAACCGCCATGGGGCTCCCCTCTCTGATCTCCTCTAAACTTTTTGGGAAACCCGTGGTAGTGAAATTCGTTGGAGACACGGCATGGGAGAAGGCATACAGAGAGGGGAAAACCAAAAAGACATTGGAGCAGTTCCTCACTGATCCGGATTCTCATCATAATATCCTCAGGATAGAGAGGTTTGTTCTGAAGCACGCCTCCCATATAATCACCCCCAGCAAGTATCTCATGTACATACTAACCCGCTATCACAAAATACCAAGGGGAAAAATAACTGTAATACCAAACGCTGTTGAGGTTCCAGAATTGCGGGTTCGAAGGAAGAACGCTATCATAACAATCGCGCGCCTAGTTCCATGGAAGGGAGTTCATGAACTCATATCT
>JAOZPI010000076.1 GCA_029932835.1 archaeon
AAGCAGAATTTATCTTATTGATACAATCTGCACAGCTGGAACAATAGACATCACAAGCAGCACTTACGCTACCGCTCAAAAAGATCAGCAGCAAGACTGCCAATGTTGGGTTTATTATAGAACCTGCTCTGGATTTTGTCACAGTCACTTTGATCCGCCCCAATTGCCTTGATGGTCCCGCAATAAACACCACCGATACCGGCCGAGCAAACGTAGTTGTAAATTATGACAGATTATTTAAAAATGATAGTTTAAATTTACAGCCTCACCGCCACCCCATGCTCCCTCAGGTATTCCTTCACTTCTTTTATTGAATACTCACCAAAGTGAAATATTGAAGCCGCAAGTACTGCGTCCGCCTTCCCCCTTGTCAGCGCCTCCAGCATATGATCTGGGCCTCCAGCTCCCCCAGAGGCTATAATAGGTATTGAGACCGCTTCTGAGACCTTGCGAGTAAGATCTAAGTCATATCCCATCTTCACCCCATCAGCGTCCATAGAAGTAAGAAGAATTTCTCCTGCCCCGAGGTCCTCAACCCTCTTCGCCCACTCTATTGCATCTATTCCAGTATCCTTCCTGCCCCCATATGTCCACACGCTCCACGAATTTCCCTTCCTCTTGGCATCTATGGCAACCACAATGCACTGGTTTCCGAACTGCTTGGCTCCCTCGCTCACAAGGTCAGGATTCTCGACCGCTGCTGTGTTTATGGAAACCTTGTCTGCACCCGATCTGAGAGCGGTGTTTATATCATCTGTAGAGCGTATTCCCCCACCAACAGTGATAGGCACGAAGACGTTCTCTGTCGTCCTCCTAAGGACATCCCACATTGTCCTCCGCCTATGTGCCGAAGCCGTTATGTCCAGAAAGACTATCTCATCTGCACCCTCCGAGTAATAAAACTCTGCCCTTTCTACAGGATCTCCAGCGTATTGTATATGCTTGAATTTGACCCCCTTAACGACCCTTCCTTGTGGAACAGAGAGGTCGCAATCCAAGCAGGGTATTATGCGCTTTGCGAGCATGTTTATTTTTGCTGATCTGAAGTAAAAAGAGGGGGAAAAGAAAAGGGTATTTATTGGAAGGGATGCTAAATTAATGGAGGATAGGGGGTTATGGACAAAGAAAGGGTTCTGGAAGCGCTCGTCAATGCAGGTGTTGTGAGGTTTGGGGAGTTCACGCTGGTGAGCGGGGAGACCAGCCCCATTTATGTAGATCTTCGGGTCTTGCCTTCATATCCAAGGGAATTTGAAGTCGTGGTAAATGCGCTCTCTGAGATTGTGAAAGAGTTAAATCCAGATGTGGTGTGCGGAATAGAAACCGCAGGGATACCACTCGCTACAGCTATCGGGATAAAACTGAAAAAGAAGATCGCATATGTTAGGAAGAAGGTGAAAAACTACGGCACTGGGTCAAGGGTTGAGGGAGAGATAAGGGAGGGAGAAAGGGTTGTTCTTGTAGACGACCTGCTGACTCGTGGAACAAGCAAGGTTGACTTTGCAACAGCCCTGCAGGAGGAAGGAGTAGAGGTCCAAGACGTCGTAGTAGTGCTGGACAGGGAACAAGGGGGGGAAGAGGTGCTAGTTAAAAAGGGGATGAAGCTCCATAAGCTTGCCACCCTCAGGGATCTCCTGTCTTACATGGTAGATAAAAAAGCAATCTCATCTGAGCAGTACTCTGAGATGCTGGTATATCTCGGAGAGGGTAGATAAAATGGTGAGCGTGTATATAATCGGGGGATCTGGATACACCGGTGGAGAGCTCCTAAGGATATTGGAGAGGCACAGAGGAGTAGAGGAGATCAGGGTGAGCTCAAGGCAGTATGTAGGGAAGAGGGTGAACACAGTCCATCGCGGTATTGAGGGAGAACTGACATTTGAGAAGTATGACAAGAGGGTAGCAGAGGGGTGTGATTTCGTGTTTGTCTGCACCCCGCACACAAAGGCGATGGAGTATGTGGCGGAGTTGAGCACGAGAATAATCGACCTCTCGGCAGACTTCCGTCTTAGGGAAGTAAAGACCTACGAGGCGGTTTATAGGAAGGCGCACACAGCTCCGGAGCTATTAAGGGAGGCTGTTTACGGGCTACCGGAAATTCACAGGAAGGAGATAAAGAGAGCGAGGATTGTAGCAAACCCGGGATGCTTTGCCACAGGGGCTATACTCGCCCTATGGCCTCTGGTCAGGAAATACGATATCAAAGAGGTGATAATAGACGCAAAAACTGGTGTTAGTGGAGCCGGAAGGGAGCCAAATGAGAAGACCCACTTTCCGTGGGCGAATGAGAATGTGATCCCTTACCTGCCGGTAGGCCATAGACACATAGCAGAGATGGAACAAGAGTTGGGAATAAAGGTTTTTTTCACACCACACATGGTTCCAATGAGCAGGGGAATAGAAACCACAGTCCATGCCCTGATGAATACGGAAGTGGAGGATGTAAAGAAGGCTTATGAAGAGGCATATGGGGATGAACCCTTTGTAGATGTGGTTGATTGGGTGCCAACGGTCTTGGAGGCAAGAGGGTCAAATTATTGCAAGATAGGTGGTTTTTCGCAGGAGGAGGGAAGGCTTGTTTTGTTTTCTGTGATAGATAATCTCATAAAGGGTGCCAGCGGACAGGCTGTTCAGAACATGAACATTATGTGGGGGTTTAAGGAGGATGAAGGCCTGCAACAGCTTCCCCTCGCTCCGTAAAGATGGAAGAAACCCAAGAAGAGCGTCCAGATTCTGAGGAGTATCTGGAGAGAGTTGGAATAGAAGGTCTCAAAAGCCTGGTAAAAACAGGAAGCGGTGATGAGGTCTATAAGTTTGTTTCTACGTTTGATGTGTTCATAGACTTGCCCAAGGAGAAGAGAGGAATCCACATGTCAAGACTTGTTGAGTCAATAAGTGAGGTGGTAACAGAGAAATCTGCGTATCGATATGGAAGTTTTGAGGAGCTGGAGAGAGAGATAATAAGGAGCCTTCAAGGGAAGCACCGTTTTGAACGGGCGGAGGTGTCCCTCTTTTCCGAGCTGGTCGTGAAGAAAAAGACTCCGGTTTCAAAGAGGGAGAGCATGGAGACCCATGATATAAACGTACGGGTTGTGTATGACAAGGGGGGGTGGAAAAAAGTGTTGAGGGT
>JAOZPI010000024.1 GCA_029932835.1 archaeon
GAACATCCATAGCCTCTACTTCTGTACCCGGATCTATTATCCCCGCCTCATCCAGATGCCGATACGCCTCTTCTCCACGATATCCCTCAACCTCCTCAGAGGGGATCTCTATTTTGTCTTTTTGGCCGCCTGCGTAGCGCTTTTCTTCTATCTCATAGCTTCTGAAAAAGGTAGATATTCCCAATCCCCTCTCAACCGAAGATTGGTTAAAGATGAGCGCATCTTCTAGGTTGTACCCGTCATAGCTCAACACAGCGACAATGAAGTTCTGACCGCTCGGTAGTTTATCATATTGGGCAATACGCAGACCCTGTGTAGTGACTAGGGGCTTTTGAGCATAGTGGAGCATATTTGCTCTTGTATCCATGCGAGAAAAGAAATTAGTGGTGTAGTAGCCCAAAGACTGCTTACTCATAGCCGCACCCATAGTGATTCGTGGCGAAGAATTGTACTCTGAATAGGGTATTATAGAGGCACCTACGCCAAGTATCAGAGATGGATCAAGCTCCAGATGGGTGTGCTCTGGAGTGGCATTCTCCAGATCAATGGCAACATAAGCGTTTTCCTCTTCAAGTGCGTCAATGTATTCCACCTTCCCCTCTTCTACAAACTGTTTTATATCCAGCTCTCCCCTTCGTATCTTTTCAAGGTCTGCGGTGCTTATCAGTGGTTTTCCGTTTTCAAGAATTGCTACAGGCCTTTGAACCCTTCCCTTATCGCAGAATATCTGAATTTCTTTATTGTCCTCAAAGACACCAATGTTCACATCAATCGACAGTTTGCCCTGCCTCCGCAACTCCTTCACACGCTCCGTAACCTTCTTTGGGTTATCTACAAACCCTATGATCTTGCCATTTACCTCAATAACATACTCTCCCTTGCCTCCCGAAAATTCGGAGAGGGCCTCTTCTACCACAACAGGGTCTTGCTCTCGTGTAATACGCGCTGATAGCGCAAGATTCTTGACAAGACCACAGTTCTGACCTTCAGGAGTCTCGCACGGACAGAACCTACCCCAATGGGTGCCGTGAAGATCTCTCGCCTCAAAGTGAGGATGGGTCCTCGAGAGGGTTGAGGTCACACGCCTAAGGTGGGCTAAGACAGATATATAATTCGTTCTATCCAGTATCTGGGAGATTCCTGTTCTGCCTCCTGGCCAATTTCCAGTAGCCATGGAATACATGACCCTTTTGGTGAAAACCTCTGGCCTCACCGCTCTTCTTATATCTATCTTCTTCCTCCTGGCGTAATTTTTTTCCGTCTGGTACTTGATATCCTTTACGAGTGCTGCAAATGCTGTCCTGAAGAGCTCTTCCATCATGTCTCCTGCGATCTTGAGCCTCTTGTTCATATAGTGGTCCTTATCATCCACCTCCCGCTTCCCCAAATCAATCTCTATGGCCCTCTTTGCCATTCTAGCCAAAAAGACGCCCTTCTTTTTCCTGGATCCCTCATCATTCCCTATGTGGGGGAGGAGGAACATATCAAGAACCTGTTGCGCCCTAGCTATTTGTATCTCCTTCCTCTGTCCTACTGCTACCCTAGATCCGATATACTGAAGAGCATCCTCCCCGCTCTGTGCCTTTGAAATCTCCAAGTTGACCTTTATCTCTGGCTTTTCCTCGTCCTCAAAGAGATCCAGTATCTCGTTGTCTGTCATCCCAAGAGCGTGGAGAACTATGGACAAGGGAAGAATACGCGGAAGCCCAGGGAAGGATACATAGAGGGACTCACCAGTCCTCATCTCCTTTCTAGTAACTGCTACCCTGCTCCTAAAGCCCTGCCTCGTGGAAAAGACCTTAACCGTTATGTTGTCCTTACCGGCTACCTCATCTAGAGAGGTGATAATGGTGTTTGGGGCTAGGTCCTCAAGTATGATGACTACCCTCTCTCGGCCATTGATTATGAAATAACCACCAAAGTCCAATGGGTCCTCCCCCAGTTCAGCCAGCTCCTTTTCACTAAGGCCATTCAGCCAACAGTAATCGCTCTTTATCATAATTGGGAATTCCCCGATTACGACATTTTCCGGTGGTCTTTCCACCCCATCAATGATTGGGATTATCTCCAAAACTAGTTTCCCTGCATAAGTCATGTTCCTCTGACGGGCATCGTTGGGTGTAATGCGATGTACAGTAGAATCAATCTCTTTTGTATCGGGTTTTTTTAGGGAAATGCGGCCGAATTTTATCTGGAGGTTGGGGATTCTGGTATCAATAATCTCAGTCTCATCTACTATTCCCTGCATTACATTGTTTACGAAGTCATTATACGAATTCAGCTGGTGTTTTATAAGGTCTTCTCGTGTAAGTTGCATTGTAGATCCTATTCAATAACTACTCTGTAGTAAGTGGTTACCCCTGCAGTAGGGGATTGACGAGTGATCTTTATGATATCCCCGGGCTTTGCACCCTCTGGAAGTGCAGGATCCGTTTTGTGAATCTTTGGAAGTTTTGATCTATCAACTCCGTATTTCATCAAGAGGTCTCTAGCGCTAGTTTCATCCAAAATCTCGTGCGGGGGGACTAAAAAATGGGATTGGATGGAAGTCGTCAATTTCTCACCTCAGACACATAGGATCAAATAGGCTCAAAAATGCCTTATTTTAGATGATTTCTAATAAAAAGCTTTTCGGTAGTAGGATAAGAATGCCCACAGTGGTACAAAAAGGGATTACTTCCGATTACTTCCAGATCAAAACCTCTCTCACCTCGGTCTTTTTGATAACAGGATAGATCCGCTCTACCAGTTCATCTGGCCTAAACCAGAGCTTGATCTCCCTCTCAGCCTCCTTGGGATTCTCAGAGGCATGAATCACATTCTCATAAACCCCAGAGGTTGTGATCCTTCCATATTTGCCGCGTATAGATATTGGGTCTGCCTCTTCAGGATTGGTATCCCCGGCAATTCGGCGGACCTTTGCTATCGCATTATCCCCATGATACACCATTGCGAGGACCCTGCGTGTATGGTACTCCCCACAGATGTACTTTATGAGCTCCTCAAAGAAGGGTTTATCCTTAAGATGCTTATAGTGTTCCTCAGCCAATTCTCGACTAACCCTCACTATCTTGGCTCCAACAATCTTGAGCTCTGTTTCCGAAAGCTTTGATATTATATTCCCAGTCAGGGACTTGACCAATCCGTCTGGTTTTATCAGCACTAGTGTCTGTTCAATGCCCATTTTGGTGAAAATTAGAAAAATAAAAAAGAAAAGCCTAACTCCGCTCTCTTGTAGCCTCCTTTAGGGATTCTACATACTCAGCAACATTGTCCCATCGATGCGGGACTTGCCCCACTCTTTTTAGTTTCTCTATGCTCCGTATTCTGTTTATCAGAGCGCTTCCTATGATAACCCCGTCAGCCCCCTGAGCTAGGATCTCACGAACATGCTCTGGCTTGGAGATGCCGAAACCCACAGCGATAGGAAGGGGGATCACCGAGCGTATTTTGGAGATCGTATTTCGGAGCTGGACAGACAAATCCTCCCGAGCTCCTGTAATTCCGAGAAGGGATTGAAGGTAGAGGAAACCTCCGGTTATATTAGAAGAAACCAGAGAAAGACGCTCTTTTGTTGTTTGTGGGGAGACGATAAAGATCAATTGAATTTTCTCCCTCTTGCAAGCGGAGAGGAGAGGGTGGGATTCCTCCGGCGGGAGATCTGGAACTATGAGTGCATCTATTCCTGCCTTTTTGGACTCTTTGGCAAACCTCTCTAAGCCATACTGGTAGATAAGGTTGTAGTAGGTCATAGAGACCTTCGGAACCCCCCTTATCTTGGAGCAGGTCTCAAAGTAAAGATCTGTCGTCATCCCAGATGCAATGGCTCTCTGGCTCGATTCCTGGATTGTGGGACCATCAGCTATCGGATCGGAGAAGGGGAGGCCCAGCTCTAGGATATCGCACCCTGCCTCTATGATCCTCTCAGCAACCTCAATGGTCTCCTCAACAGAGGGATAACCGCATGTAAGATAGAGAACGAGAGCACCCTCGCCTGCTGATTCCAGTTTTCTAAATTTTCTATCTATCTCAGTTTCCATTTTGAGAGTTTTGAGCCTACCCCACACGACCCTTTTGGTCTCCTCTGGCTACCGCGGGGGTCTTAGGTTTTCCAGCCTCCTCATTCTCTCAATGTTGTCCATAATAGTATCTATGTCTTTATCTCCCCTACCGGATAAGTTTATTATTATTACATCATTTTTGTCATATTTGTCTGCATTCTTCAGGGCGTATGCCACTGCATGAGCGCTCTCCAAGGCGGGCAGTATTCCCTCCTTTTCTGATAAAATCTTCACAGCCTCGAGTGCCTCTTCATCGGTTGCATAGCTGTATTTGGCTCTCTTTAGATCACGCAATAGGGAATGCTCAGGTCCAACTGCAGAATAGTCCAATCCCGCAGATATGGAGTGAGTGTTGTAGATCTGCCCGTATTCATCCTGCAAAACAAAGGTGCGAGTTCCGTGGAGAATACCCTTCTTTCCCAGTTTTTTATCTGCAAACCTTGCCGCGTGTCTCCCACTCTTGATTCCCTCTCCACCAGCCTCTACACCCACAAGCTCTACCTCAGTGTCTTCTATAAATTCGTAAAAGAGGCCAATGGCATTACTCCCACCCCCAACACAGGCAATCAAAGCGGTAGGCAGCCTCCCCTCCTGCCTCATTATTTGCTCTCGTGTCTCCCTCCCTATGACAGACTGGAAGTCCCTGACCATCATTGGGTAGGGATGGGGTCCCAAAACAGAACCAAGGAGATAATGGGTACTTGGAAAGCTTGATACCCAATCCCGCATGGCCTCATTAATGGCATCTTTTAGTGTCTTGGAGCCAGATGTAACTGGAATAACATTCGCTCCCAAGAGTTGCATCCTAAAGACATTTAACTCCTGTCGCTTCATATCCACAGTTCCCATATAAACATCTGTTTTCAACCCTAGCTTAGCACCTGCAGTCGCAGTGGCAACACCATGCTGTCCAGCTCCAGTCTCAGCTATGAGACGCTTTTTCCCCATGTACTTGGCCAAGAGACCCTGGCCCAGAGCGTTGTTTATTTTGTGTGCTCCAGTGTGGGCAAGGTCCTCACGCTTTAGGTATATCCTTACTCCATACTCAGAGGAAAGACGAGAACAGTATGTTAGTGGGGTTGGCCTGCCTGCGTAGTTTTGGAGCAGGTTCTCTAGATCGCTTTTAAAGTGTGGATCTTCTTTAAATCTCTCGTAGGCATCTTCTAGGTCCTGGATCGCCTCCATCAAGACCTCTGGGATAAAGCGACCGCCATACTCTCCAAACTTCCCTCTTTTGTCTGGGTAATCCATTATAGTTATTTAGAGGGAGTCAGGATATAAAGGAGAAATCCAAAAGCAAGAGTAATGCAATGAGGGCGGCATATCCTTTATTTTTTCATGTCTTTGGCCACTGTTTCTTTATACGCCTTTAGGATATCCTGTAAAAATTTGTCCTTATCTGCACCAAAGTTCTTTGATACTGACTCAGCCAGGCGAGTTAGTTCCATAGGGAAGATTAGCTTTGTTGCTCTCCCCTCCGCGATTTTCTTCATAGCCTCAAGGTACATATAAGAAAGAGCCGGATTATCCAGTTTGCTAGCTGCCCTTTGGATAGCATTTATTAGCGCCTCCCTGGCAAATGCCTTCTGCTCTATAACCTGCCTCTCATACTCTGCAGATCGGAGATGGTGCATGCTCTCTTGAACCTCCCCTGGAAGCGTGATTTCCTGTATCTCCACAGATATCAGATCCACACCCCACTCCTTCTTCAAGCGCTCCCTTTCCCCTGTCAAGAGCTCATTTACCTTGGCAATATTGGAAATGACCTCCTCAGCCGTAAGATTCCCCACCGTTTCCCTTGTGATGGACTTCAGAAACGTCAAGATGGCAGTGTTTACATCCCTTACCTCCAATACTGCCTTATATGGATCTACAATCTTAGCATATATAACCATATCTAGATATAAACGGATGTTATCCTTGGTTATGGCTTCATAGCCCAAAAGGTCTATGGTCTTGATTCTGATATCCACTACGTTATAGGTCTCTATGGCGGGGAGGATAAAGGTCCAGCCAGGTCCAGCCACACGATTAAATTTACCATATCTTTGTACTACCGCACGCTCATACGTCTCCAAAAACACCACTGATGAGAAGAGAAACACAGAGAGGATAAAGAGCAAGGCTGCAATCATGGCGGAGATTACAGGAGAGAACTGCCAACTATAGCGGAAGAAGACATAGATAAGAAGGGCAATCAGAGCGGAGACTATAACCTGCTGCATCGTAAGAGGCTTTTTTTGACCCTGAATGATTATCTTGTTTGCCTCTTTCTTTGCTATCTGGTTTGAATCAACTACAGGCTTTAATTTCACATAGCCGGTTCTTCTGTCGGCCATGTTTAAATTAAATGCTAAAGACTTAAAAACAAAGAGAGAGTGCACCCAGGGTAACCGAGAAGCTGTTGTCGAAGAGGAGTGAAGAGATTGTATGACCTAAAGGCGAAGGCTGAAGAGATATTTTTATTCATTCAAAAACAAAGATAAAAGAGGGAAGGTTTAAGAAGAGAGATGCCCAAGAAAGAGAAAGCGGGAAGGGTTGAAGCCCTTATTCTCTGCATAGATCGAGATGACGATTTGGGGAAAAAGGCAGGTGTAAGAGGACCCGTGATAGGCGAAAGGGAGAATTTCAGAGCAGCTCAGGCACTTGGGGTTGCTGATCCAGAAGACTCTGATGTAAATGCGATATTTGCAGCGATCAAGACGAAGAGGGAGGTGAGTCATCTCTATAAAGGAACAGAGATCGTAACACTAACCGGGGACAAGGAGGTGGGAGTAAAGAGTGACCAGAAGATTAGGAATCAACTGCTGCGTGTCTTGGATAGATTCAAACCCGAGGGAGTCATAGTAGTAAGTGACGGAACAGAAGACGATAAGATACTCCCTCTAATACAGAGCGAAACCAAAATATTGGGGGTAAACACAGTAACGGTTAAACTCTCAAGGCCATTGGAAAGTGCCTATTTCAGATTGCAGGACTTTTTTAAAAAGGTGGGGGAGAACCCACATCAGGCGAGGGTTTTATTTGGTATTCCAGGAGCTCTAATCTTTCTTATAGTCCTCCTCTCGTATATAGGGATATCTATGGTGGATCTTATATTGGCAACCCTTGGGATATACCTATTGGCAAAGGGGTTTGGTTACGATGAACAGCTCTTTAATGGCTTGAGCGAGGTGAAGAATTCCCTAGTCCGCGGAAATATTTACAAGGTGTTTAACCTGATAGGGGTGTTTATCATAGCTCTTGCCCTTATAACTGGATACCTACAGCTTCAAAAAAATCTAGACGCCATCTACCGCCCTGGTTCCCTTGCAAATCCTCGGGATGTGGGGGATGCTTTTATAAGCCAGCCCTTGCTCTCGCTCAATTTCTTTTTATTCTCAGCTTCTGGAGTAGCTCTTACTTCAATGGACTTACTCTTAGCTGCCCTTGTGGTTATCGCAGTAGGTTTTATAATCCACAATTTCCTGATGCACGAATATCTGAAAATCAAGAGGTATATATATGTCATTTTGTTGGCGATCCTGATAGGGAACATGGAGAGGGGGATCTATTGGTTTATTATAAACCTGAGCGAAGGATCTACAACAATCACAGTAGAGGGCTTTGATCCTGTTCAAAACTTAATGATCTCACTCCTCATTGCATTTGTGGTGTTGCTGATCTCTCATTATCTCCTAAAAATCGTATTTTTTGATTATATAGAAAAGAAGAGAGAATTAGAGAGGGCGTATATAGGGCGCGAAGTTGTGGACAAAACAGGGAAAAGACTTGGATCTGTAAGCAAGGTTAGTGTGAAGGGAGGGGCTGTAGTGGGGATAAGCATCAAGAGGCGTTATTACCCAATTGAAGAGATCTCAGAAAGGGGAGGCCGACTAGTGGTGGAGGGTAGTTAGGATTATCTCAGGGTGCTTCCTCGTTTTTCTGTTTTTTCGTTTATATTAATAAAATGGAAAACAAGCAAGAGATAGAAGAGAGGATAGCAAATCATAACTTTCTCGTAGATCAGATGGAAGCTGCACTGTCAGGTTATGTAGAACTAACGAAGCAGTATGAGGGATGGAAAGGAAGGGAGATCAAGAGGTTTTTGGAGGAGAGGAGAGATTCCCTTTTGGCAGGCTTGCAAAGGCTGAGAAGGTCTGTAGAGTCCATGGGGCTCAATGAAGAGGCAAAGGGTGTTGAGGAGATAGAAAATCTTATAAGAGAGGGGAACCGAGAGGGGATAAAAAGAGCAATCGCAGAAAAAGCAGAAAGATGGAGGATACGTCGCAGTAGAGGAATTCCAAGAGCCCTAAGAATGCCTCCAGCCCAAAGAGGGAGAGAAGTGAATAAAAGAAGCCCGAGAAGGCCCCGATAGGAAGTATTTTTATATCCTCTTTTGCAAAGATACAGACTCCGTGTGGAATGTGGGACATCCCGAACCGATACAGGAGGAGAGATGAACGAAAAGAAATTTTTGACAGGAGTCGATCCAAAAAGGAGAGAGGTATTGCTCAATCTGAAGGAGAAAGACCCAGAGGCCTATAAAAACATGCTATCTGAGTTGAAGAGTCTTTGGACTGAGCGAGGAAAACTCTGGCGCCAGGGAGGAGGAGTAACAAAGGAAAGGAAACCACTGAAGGCGTGGAGAGCGAGAGAGCTTGGGTGGAAGGAAAAACCTGGATTTGTGAGCGTTATAGTGAGGGTTAAAAAAGGCGGTAGAAAGAGAAGACAGACGTCCGGAGGAAGAAAGCCAAAAAAGGCTTATGATTATGGGAATGTGCAAAAGAGCAAGCAGCTCCAAGCGGAGGAGAAGGCAAACAAAAAGTTTCCAAATTGCGAGGTTCTTGGATCCTATTGGCTCTGGGAGGATGGACAGTATAAGTACTTTGAGGTTATATTGGTAGACCCAAACAACCCACACATAAGGAGCGATGCGGAGATCAAGTGGATCTCCTCAAAGAACCAAAGGGGACGAGTTTATAGAGGGTTGACCCCTTCCGGAAGAAAAAATAGAGGGCTGCGGAGAAGGGGAAAGGGTGCTGAAAAAGTGAGATAAGAATGAAATTCTCTAAGAGGATAGCGGATGTTCCGCCTTCTGCGACATTTAGATATGCATCTTTGGCAAAGAGGGAGGGCATAATAAACCTGACTATTGGAAGACCTGGATTCGATCCGCCCTCTGTTGTCATTGAGGCGGCAAAGCGCGCCCTAGAGGGGGGAAAACACCACTATGGACCCAGTAAGGGCATACCAGAGCTGAGAGAGAAGATCTCAGAACGGCTTACAAGAGAGAACAAGATCAGGGGCATTGACTCTGAAAAGGTAATTGTGAGTATGGGGGCAAAAAATATCCTATACGAGATAATTATGACGCTAGTGGATAGAGGGACAAAGGTGGCAATCCCAGATCCAGCATGGGTGAGCTATGAGAGTATGGTGAAACTAGCGGAGGGAGAGGTGGTTTGGCTACCTCTCAACTCAGAAAGGGGCTTCGTTCCAGACGAGGAGTTTATAGATGCACTAGACCACTCAGAGGCCAAGATTGTTATTATTAACACCCCTAATAATCCAACCGGTGCAGTATATCCAGAACGAGTTCTTCGAGATATAATCGCAGTTGCTGAGGCAAATGATATGTGGATTATCTCTGATGAGTGCTATGAGAGTATTGTGTACGAAGGGAAACACTTTAGCATTGGATCAGTCTATGATAAAACCATAACTGTTGGGAGCTTTTCTAAGACATATTCTATGACCGGATGGAGGCTGGGATACGCGGCATGTCCAGAGTTTGAGGTTATAGACAAGATGAACATACTTCAGCAACAATCCGTCTCAAATCCGGTGACCTTTGCCCAGTATGGAGCTCTGGCCTGTTTTACCCCTGAGGCCCAAAAATTCAGCAGGGAGATGAGGGAGGAGTTGAAGAGAAGGCGAGACTACGCCCTGAAGAGGGTCTCAGAGTTTGCATGCGAGTGCATGAAGCCCAATGGGGCCTTCTACATATTTCCCTACTTTGAGGGGAGGGATGATATAAAGATGGCAGATGCAGTGTTGGAGGAGGGGGTAGGGGTTGTTCCGGGCTCCCCGTTTGGAAAACAGGGGAGAGGATGCATTCGCCTGAGTTACGGAAGCGCTAAGGTTGAGGAATTAGCAGAGGCTTTTGACCGAATGGAGAGGGTAAAGGGCATAGCCTAAGGGAGTCGACTGTCTTCAAACATCCACTACTGCAAAAACCACTACAAGGGTAGCAGAAATACTTCTCTTGGCCCAGTATGCTTTTTATGTTTAAATGCACTAAATTTGATATGGATCGCAAGGGCGTTGGCTATGGATATGAGATGCTCATGGCGTTAGCTATACTGATCCTTGCGATTACATTTTATGCCCAAGACCTTACAGACGCCATCGCCCCTGTGCTGGTGATACTAGGAGGGGTCATGCTCGTGGGGGGGATGGTCATGCGAGAACCTATAGTCGTAACTGCGGGGATTATGATGTTTGTGATCGCTCTTGTTTATAACGAGATGATTTGATGGACTGATTTCCCCTTTATTCGTCTGTTTTTATTTCTATTTACATAAATTCTTTGATGGACGCCCTGCTTGTTGTGTCGCTGTTGGTAGTTGGATTTGTGGTGTTTCTCATAGCTACAGCAGGAAAGAGAAAACAGGCACTGGAGGAGGCACTCAAAAAGCTGGAAAGCGAAAGGATGAAGCTGAAGAAGTCCATCGAGCACGTAAAGCTCTCTTTCTATCAGAAGAAGTTGGGAGAAAAGGAAGCACAAGATAAGATATTTGAGTATGAAGAAGAATTAAGGGATGTGGAAGCCCGGATTGCAGAAATCAAAGAAAAACCATTAATGAGAACCCTAAAGAAGCAGGAGGGAGAAGATGAGAGAGGGGAGAGGGAGGCGGTAGAAGAGACAGAGGGGCTGTTTATGGAGCATCTAGATGTCAAGGCAATCGCAGGGATGTTTGTATTTATCGTTGTGGCCTTGATAGCGGTAGCTGTGATAATGAATGGAAGCTCGACCTCAAGTAGAGGAATGAGCAAGATAGTGATACCTGTGAGTGCCTTCACCACGCCAACAAAGGGAACGCACCCTGGGGGGAGCGCTGGGCTGACGGTGGAGATAAAAAATGAAGGGAAAGAAGACCTAAGAGGCGTCCTGGTAACCGCAGAAGTGCCAGAAGGCAGCGGGCTGGAGTTTATGGAAATGGGGACCGATGTTGGAGAGAAGATAGGGACGACAGCGGTACGGGAGGTGCCTGTTTTGGAGAGTGGGGGCTCGCGAGATGTCTTTTTTCCGATAGCTGTGGACAGAAATACCATGGAAGGGGTATATAACATACATGTGGAGGTCTCAGATGTAAGTGGCAGGGTAGAGGGCTACGCAGACAGCACTCTTGAAGTTAGGATAGGGAGGCTGGAATCATAGAACTCTAAATTAGAAGTGAAAATGGAAACTATAAGGAGAATAAAGTGGAGGAACATTCTGGGCCTCTTATTTATGGTGTTATTGGTCATTGCCCTATTACAATTTGTGTCGTTTTTGAGCACGCTCCTCTATGGGGACTGCGTAGAAAGGGGAGATGAAAGGGTATGCTTTTCTGTCAAGCGCATGAGTATAGGAGCAAATGAAGCAACAGCCATATCCCTAGAAATAACAAACACAGGGAAAAACAGCAAGGAATTTGAGATAAGTATGGGGTTGTCCCCCAACCTCAGAAACCTAACGTCTCTAGTTCAGAGAACGGGAGCACTGGCACCAGGGGACACAATAAAAAGGGAGTTCCGCATAGCGGCAAAGGGGGAGAAAGGGAGGTTTGTGGTGAGGTTCAACATAGACAGGGATACAAAGTGGGACAAAGAGATGTATATTAACGTTGCGTT
>JAOZPI010000025.1 GCA_029932835.1 archaeon
ATCGCAGCGGCCCTGAGAGACCGTGGGATTACAAAGGTAGATGTGTTGGTGAGGGGAAAGGGGGGCCACGCAGGACAGAAAAGCCCGGGGAGGGCGGCATCTAGTGTTATCAAGATCCTTGCTCGATCTGGAATTAAAATTCGTAGAATTGAGGATGTGACTCCAATACCCCATGGTGGTTGCAAACCTCCTGGAGGGAAGAGGGGAAGGAGGGTGTAATGATGAAACCTATTGTAAAATATAAGAAAAGGGGGAAGCAGAAGGCCCAATTTGTTATTGATGGTATTGATTTTATTTGGGCTAATACCATCCGGAGGGCGATTATGACCTATGTCCCCTCCATGGCAGTGGAAAGGGTGAGAATCTACGAAAACACCTCCCCTATCTATGACGAAATACTCGTAAAAAGGATAGGTCTTGTCCCTCTCTTCACTGATCTAAAGACCTACAATCTGCCGCAAGAGTGTAAGTGTGGTGGGAAGGGGTGTGCCAGATGTCAGGTCACTCTCATACTAGAAAAGAGCGGACCTGGCATGGTCTATTCAGGAGATCTCAAGGCTCAGGATCCAAAGATAAAGCCGGTTTATGACAAGATCCCCCTCGTGAAGCTAGGAAAGGGGCAAAAGGTAAAAATGGAGATGATTGCACAGCTTGGCCTGATGAGCGATCATGCCAAGTATCAGCCTGCTCTGGCCTCCTACAAGCAGCTCACAGAGACAAAATTCGAATTTTTTGTTGAATCTTACAACAACCTCACACCCGAGGAGATAATAGAATGTGCTATGGACCGTTTAGGGACAAAGTTTGATACTCAAATTTAGATCACACTTCCAGGAAGCGAAGCCTCAGATGGGCTTCCGCTTTCTGATCGCGCAGCAGTCGCGGGGGTGCCGGAACCATGGCGACCTTTTTCACAAAAAGGTCGATCAAAAACCGACACCGTGCAGAGAAAAAAACACAACAGTCGCGGGGGTGCCGGAGTCTGGTCAAACGGGCACGGTTGAGGGCCGTGTGGCTTAGGCCTGCGCGCGTTCGAATCGCGTCCCCCGCATAGGGATTGTGGAAATGAAGGGAGAGGTATACAAAGATCCACAGAGGTTGGATCTCATAAAGCGCCTCATGAAGGAGGACAGGCCGGTTTGGAAGAGGGTAGCTCGGGAGCTATCTCGATCTAGAAAGAACCGGGCTGAGGTAAACCTAAGCAGCATAAATAAACTGACAAAACCAGATGACATAGTCTTAGTTCCGGGAAAGGTGCTTGGAGAGGGCTCTCTGGATCACGCTATTACACTTGCATACTACCGCATCTCCTCTGGTGCTCTTCAAAAGGTGCAGGCTGCCAAGGGCACAGCGATGCGCATTGAAGACCTGCTGAGGGAAAATCCAAGAGGAAAGGACATAAAAATAATAAAATGACAGAAACGCTTTTAATTGACGCTGAAGGCTGTTCTATGGGGAGATTAGCCAGCTATGCTGCTAAAGAGGCTCTTAGTGGTAAGAGGGTTATTATATTTAACGCCGAAAAGTGTCTTATCTCCGGAAAAGAGGAAAGAATATTTGAAGATTATAAAAGGAGATATGAAGCAAAGAGTAAGACGAATCCCCGTCGCTATGGACCGCATAGGCCAAAGAATCCGGACAGGTTCCTTCGGCGTGTGATACGCGGTATGTTGCCATGGGACAAGGCTCGCGGGAGGGAGGCCTTCAAGAGGGTCATGGTTTATATTGGAAGACCAGAAAAAGAGATAATGAGGCGAGAAAAGATAGACCTGTCCAAGGAGAAGCCATTAGACCTTCCTCAACTCAAGCGACATTACGATTATTATATAACTTTGGCTGAGCTTTGTAGGTTTTTGGGCGGAAAAAATGGCTGACGAGACCAAAACGAAAAAGATTGTCCATAAAGCAGGAAAAAGGAAGAGGGCCTATGCCCGCGCAACCATAAAGGAGGGAAAAGGCAGCATCAGGATAAACTCAGTTCCACTCCACATTTATGGAGATGCCCTAACCCAGATGCGAATTCGGGTCCCTCTTCTCCTTGCCCGGAACGTAATAGACCTCGAGAAGCTCGACATTGAGATTAATGTGAAGGGGGGAGGGGTTAGTGGTCAGGCAGACGCCATACAGACTAGCATTTCTCGAGCTTTAGTAGATTATGCCTCAACTATAGGCAAGGATTCAGAGCTTAGATCACAGCTGCTCTCTTATGATCGCTCTCTAATAAGCGGGGATTCCAGAAGGACAGAGCCACATAAGCCTTCAAAGAGCTCTAGAGGTCCCCGGGCAAAGAGGCAAAAGTCATACAGATAAAGATGATCGTACCTGTTCGCTGTTTCACTTGCGGAAAACCAATAGGGCATCTATGGGAGGAGTACAAAGACAGGGTAGACAAAGGGGAAGATCCAAAAAAGGTTCTGGATTCCCTAGGTTTAGAGCGATATTGCTGCAGGAGGATGCTCTTAACAAATGCAGAGATAATAGATGACCTCCTATTGTACACAAAACAGTAATATTGCACTGGGACCGTAGGGTAGCCAGGACCATCCTCTCGGCTTGGGGTGCCGGTGACCCGAGTTCAAATCTCGGCGGTCCCATATAGCCTCTCAGCCTTTTAAAGGCTGGCTATCAAGATAAAAATGGAAGATCTTAACAAATACGAACGGGCACGCATTATAGGAGCGCGGGCTCTCCAGATATCCTTGGGAGCACCTGTTCTTATAGAAATCCCAAAGAGGATCACAGACCCATTGACCATAGCGCGCTTAGAACTAAGAAAGGGGGTTATCCCAATAGTGGTAAAGAGGGATTAAAATGACTGTTGAGACCAGAGAGGAGATTGATCAAACAAGGGAGGACCAGGAATCTCAAGAGTACATCTCCTCCACAAAAGGAAAAAAACTCCTTATAGATCCAGAGACTTACCTAAAGCATGGTGTCCATATTGGGCTGACCTATCGGACAGGTAATATGAAGAGATTCATCTACAAGGTCAGGCAGGACCGCCTCAGCATCTTCAGTCTGAACATGATAGATGACCGCATTCGGGCTGCTGCCCGTATGCTGGCACAATATGACAAAGAAGACATCCTAATGATAGGGTCTAGGGCATATGCCAGAAGGCCTGTGAGAAAATTTGCGGAAAACACTGGGGTTAGGTACGTTCCTGGGCGTTTCCGTCCCGGCACCTTTACCAACCCACAAGAAAGGAACTTCCATGAGCCCAAGATTATAATGGTCGCAGATCCAATAGCAGATAAACAGGCAGTAAGGGAGGCCGCTAAGGTGGGAATAGCTGTAATTGGAATATGCGATTCAAATGCACTCACTAGGAATTTGGATTTGATAATACCTGGGAACAATAAGGGTAAACACTCTCTTGCTCTCCTGTATTGGTTGTTAACAAAGCAATACCTCATCGAGAGGGGAGAGCTGAAAGAGGGGGAGGACCTGAAGGATAGCATTGAAGATTATGTCTCTCAAATACAGCCTACAAAGCGCATAGAGACCCTCCTAAAATCAAAACAGAGAGATAAATTCAGGGCATGAATATACGACCTCCCGCAGTTGCTGGAATGTTTTACCCCTCCTCAAGGGGTGAGGTTTTGGACATACTTAAAAATCTTTTTGCCTACTGGGGTTTGAAAAAGGGTGTGGGGAGGGAGAAGATTCCCTCCAAGGCCATCATAGTGCCGCATGCCGGATACGAGTACTCAGGATATGTAGCTGCGAGGGTTTTCTTTAATATACCCGATGTGAAGAAAATTATTCTCATCGGTCCTAACCACACAGGTATGGGTCCTGATATCTCAGTAGGGGACTATGATGCTTGGGAAACTCCATTGGGGAAGGTAGATGTGGACAAGAAGACAGCTGCCTTTATTGTCAACAATTCGGTGGCAGAGTTTGATGAGATGGCTCACCTAAGGGAACATTCTATAGAAGTCCAGTTACCCTTCCTCCAATACCTTTTGGATAGGTTTTCTATAGTCCCGATAAGCCTAAAGCATTATTATCCGGAGGAGGAGTTTCTAAGCCTATGCAGAGATCTTGGGTTGATCCTCGCTGAGGCTATGGACGAGAACACAATCCTTGTCGCTTCTACAGATTTTACTCATTATCAGCCAGCTCAGGTAGCTAGACAGAAGGATCGGATAGCTATGGATGAGATACTGAAGTTGGACGAAGGGGGTTTGTTTGGAGTTATAAGAGAGTATGAGATATCTATGTGTGGATACGGGGGGGTGGCTGCTGCCTTGGTAGCTTCTAAGATTCAGGGGGCAAAGAGAGGGGAAGAAGTAGCCTATATGACCTCTGGTGATACCACGGGGGATCTCTCTGCGGTGGTTGGTTACGGGGGGCTAAGGGTTTTATAGAATGTAGTTCAAATTAAAACTCAAATCAAAAAAGGAGAGAAAATGGGAATCACAAACTATAGGATAGACAAAATAGAAGCGAATGTGGATAACCGAGCCACAGAGAAGGTGGATGTGAATGAGAGTTTTTCCATAGGTGAAGTGACTAAGAAAAACAGCCAGATGTTAGAGGTTTCTTGGTCGTTTAATACAGAGTACAAGAATATTGGTAAGCTCTATCTGGAAGGAAAGCTTACCTATTTCACCAACGACCTCTCTGACAAGTATGAGGAAAAAGGAGAGAACAAAAAGAAGAGGCTTGTCCTCAAGGGGGAGGCGCTCAAAGAGGTCTCAAATTTTATACTCAGAAGGGGCCTGATCGAGGCCATTGTTTTGTCCAAGACTCTTCAACTTCCTCCACCGCTCCCCCTTCCATCCGTTAAGATAGAAGAAAAGAAATAAGCCGGGGGACTGGTCTTGGGGAGTTAATAACCAATAGAAGGGATGAAGATATTATTTAACCATGCGGATTTCTTTGAATTTAGGGTAACCAAAAAGGCCTTAAAGGATGCTGAGTCTTTGGATGGAAATCGTTCTGGGAGTGCCGAGGACGCATTAGTAGCATTTGTAGCTGTGGAGAAACAAGATGAGGGCAGAGAAGAGGCCATAGCACAAAGAGCTGTTGCTGAGATCGAGGAGGTTGTAAAGCAGGTAGGTGCCAAAAGCATAGTTGTCTACCCCTATGCTCATTTGTCATCAACACTCTCCTCACCCTCTTCAGCAAAGACTGTTATAGACTCTATCTACCAGGTGCTCTTATCTAAAGGATATGCCACGCTTAAGGCCCCTTTTGGCTGGTACAAGGCCTTCAAGATACATGGAAAGGGCCATCCTATGTCAGAGCTAAGTCGTGAGATTCTTGTTGAGGAACTGCGACGGGAGGCGTCCAAGGTTGGGGAATCAGAGGCCCTAAGGGCGGAGAAAAAGTTAAGGTCAAAATGGTTTGTACTAACCCCAAAGGGCGATCTTTATCCCCTCTCCCAAGAGGCTGGAAAAATAACTGGGTTTGATTTTTCTCAGTACCCCAATCTTGAAAAGTTTGCGAAATACGAATTGAGCAAGAGTCGTGTAGTAGATAAAACACCCCCTCACGTACACCTAATGAGGAAGCTGGAGCTAGTGGATTACGAACCAGCTAGTGATCCCGGAAATCTGCGGTATTATCCAAAGGGAAGATTAATAAAGGCCCTCTTAGAGGATCTCGTCAGTCGTGAGGTCAGGAAATATGGAGCTATGGAGATTGAGGCTCCGATTATGTATGACTTTGATCATCCAAGTTTAAAGAAGTACCTCAACCGTTTCCCTGCACGCCAGTACACCATAATAACCCCAAACAAAAAAGTATTTCTCCGCTTTGCCGCTTGCTTTGGACAGTTCCTAATGGCACACGACGCTACTATATCGTATAAGAGCCTCCCCCTCCGCCTTTATGAGCTAACCAAATATAGTTTCCGGGTGGAGAAGAGGGGGGAACTGACTGGCCTTCGCAGGCTCCGTTCGTTCACCATGCCGGATTGCCATGCGTTTGTTTCTGATTTTGAGATGGCAAAGAGGGAGATGAAGCTCAGGTTTGAGCTTGCAGACAAGGTCCTGAAGATGTCCGGTATTGATCCAAAGGGTGACCTTGAAATGGGGCTCAGGATAGTAAAGGAGTTCTATGATGAGCATCGGGATTTTGTATCAGATCTTGTAAAAAAATGGGGGAAGCCCATCCTAGTAGAAATGTGGGATTCTCGCTTCTTCTACTTTGTAATGAAATATGAGTGGAACTTTGTGGACTATCTCGGTAAGGCATCTGCTCTCACGACAGATCAGATAGATGTAGAAAATGCGATAACCTATGACATAAGATTTACAGATAAGGATGGACAGGAAAAGCATCCCCTTATTCTCCACCTTTCCCCAAGTGGTGCTATAGAACGGGTTATCTACGCACTCTTAGAAAAGGCTTACATGGATCAGGAATCAGGTAAAAAACCAACACTTCCCGTTTGGTTATCCCCTACGCAGGTTCGTATAATACCTGTTGGGGAAAAAAACCTCGCTACGGCTGAGAAGACACAGGAGGAACTCTCAGAAGCTGGCATTCGTGCAGATCTGGATGACCGAGACCTCACTATGGGAAAGAAGATACGGGATGCGGAGAGCGAGTGGGTGCCTTATATCGTTGTTATCGGTGAAAAAGAAGAAGAAGAACAGAGGCTTTCTGTTCGGATCAGGAAAATAGATAAACAAGTAAGCATGGATCTTCAAGATCTGAAACAGACTATAAAAAAGGAGATATCTGGTCTGCCCTATCGGGAACTTCCCATGGCTCCGCGTCTATCTGTAAGGCCAAAGTTCGTTGGCTAGACGAAATGACAACAGCCTCTGCTCCAGCTAAGATCCTTCTCCTGGGGGAACATACTGCCCTTTACGGCAACCCTGTCTTAGCTGCCACCTTGGATATAAAAGCTGTTGTCTCTCTTTCTCGTCGAAGAGATAAAGAGACATACATCACGGCTCCTTCATTGAATTTAGATCGTGTGCCCCTTGGGCGGTACCAACGGGGAGAGCGCCTTGTAAAAAGAGCCTTGGACTTCTTCCCAAGCGGGTACGATATTCGCATAACGTCAGAAATTCCAATCGCCTCTGGCTTGGGTTCCTCTGCAGCCGTTTCAGTTGCACTCGTTTCTGCCTTAGCTAAGGAGCATGGCCTTTCCCTACCAAAAGAGGAAATCGCGAGGATTGCCACAGAATGCGAGTCTATGGTCCATGGCCAGAGCAGCGGGGTAGATACATACACAGTTGCCTATGGCGGAGTCGTATTGTATCAAAACTACTCTGTAAGGGAGCGGAGCATCAGAAATTATCCCTCTATAGTTATGGCCCATTCCGGAATTGAAAGCGAAACAATCGATCTTGTCTCAAAAATGGAGCATAATAGGCAGCACAACAAATCTGGGTTTGAGACATTTTTATCTAAGTCCAAGGCCTTGGTTTTAGAGGGGTTGCAGAGCCTTTTGAAGGCTGACTGGAAGAAGATGGGAGAGCTTATGAATCAGAATCAGGACCTGCTGAGGCAGATAGGTGTTAGCCATGAGAGGCTTGAAGAGCTCATATCTGCAGCGCTTGATGCTGGAGCCTATGGAGCAAAGCTCACTGGAGCAGGAGGAGGGGGCGTGGTTATAGCCCTAGTGGATGAGAATTCAAGAGAAAATGTTTCCAAAGCTTTAATTGACTCTGGAGGAAAAATAATAGATGGAAATATCTCGGGAGAGGGAGTGATGATAAATGGAAAATAGAAAGAGGGATCATATAGAAATCTCGGTGCGGGAGGATATAGAGGCGGGGAGTACCCTTTTTGAGGATGTCCAGCTCCTCCACATGGCTCTCCCGGAAATAGATCTAGAAGGCATAGATATGGGTGTTCGCCTTTTTGGAAAAAGCCTCCGATATCCCATAATAATTGAGGCAATGACTGGAGGGACTAAACAAGCAATGGGGATTAATGCTGCTCTTTCCAAGGTTGCTGATGATCTGCAGATAGGTATAGGAGTCGGGAGTCAGAGGGCGGCCATAGAGAAGCCTTCCTTAGAGAAAACCTATCGTGTAGTCCTTGAAAATGCCCCCACTACCCTTCGAATCGCCAACCTCGGTGCAGTGCAATTGAACTATAACTATGGATTGGAGGAGTTTCAAAGGGCAGTGGATATGATAGAAGCTGATGCCTTGGCCCTTCATCTTAATCCTCTCCAAGAGGCGATCCAACCCGAGGGAGAGACAAACTTCTCTACTCTCCTCCCAAAGATACGAGGGATTTCCAAGAATCTCTCTGTCCCTCTTATAGCGAAGGAGGTGGGTTGTGGCATATCAAAAAGAGCGGCTCAGGCGCTTATCTCCGCAGGAATTCGTCACATAGATGTTGGAGGCTATGGCGGAACCTCATGGAATCGAATAGAGAGGTATCGCGTCAGGGATGAGAGGTTTGAGACCTCTGAGATATTTGATGATTGGGGAATACCCACGGCTGTCTCTCTTTTATCCATCCGGGCACTTCCATGCCAGAAGATCGCCAGTGGGGGTATCCGCACCGGGGTGGAGGCAGCAAAGGCTATTGCCATGGGTGCAGATGCAGTGGGTATAGCTCTCCCCCTCCTCAGGGCCTTTTTGGACAGGGGGGAGGCAGGTGTTAGGGACTATCTTCATCAATTTATTGATGAGCTCAAACTTGCGATGTTCCTTAGTGGGTCCAAGGACATAGCTTCTCTCAAAAAGGCAGAGTATAGAATCCTTGGAAAATTAGCACAGTGGGTTTCTCCCTTTCAGGGGCAAAAAACCTAGGGATTTCAATCTTTGATAAAAATGGAAATAGAAGCAGTTGGAGGGTATGAGGGAGTGGGAAGAAACATGACTCTTGTCCGCATAGGTAATTCGCAACTTGCGATAGACTGCGGGATAAAACTTGATTCCTATCTCCTTTACTACGGAAAGGATGAAAGAGATTTTGAAGAGATACCAACTGAGGACTTATTGCGCGTGGGGGCGATACCAGACCCCCATACCAGAAGCCCAATTGACGCCTTTTTGATATCCCACGGTCATCTGGATCACATTGGGGCCCTTTCGCGATTTTTGGACAAGCATAAGGCCCCTGTCTTTGCTACCGCCTACTCAAGTGGTTTGATCTCCCAAAAACTCACCAAAGAGCAGCTGGGGCGGATCTTTGAGATCGATTACAAACATGAGATACCCATAACTCCCTCCCTCTCTGCCGAATTCGTGCAGGTTACTCACTCTATACCCCAATCTTCCATTATTGATATCCACTCCAAGGAAGGGGATTTGGTATACGCTGCGGATTTTAAATTTGATGATGATTCCAAGATTGCAAAGACAGACTATAAGAGGCTCAAGGAGATCGGAAGGCAGGGAGTAAAGGCGCTGGTTGTAGAGTCTTTAGATGTAGGAAAAGAAGGAAAGTCATACTCAGAAAAGGTCGCTAGGGCAAAGATACGCGATGTTATGTCCTTTGCCCATGAGAACGGAAAGCTGATCATGGCCACAACCTTCTCCACGCACCTCGAGCGGATCCAAACGCTCATAACCGAGGCCGACAAGCTGGGAAGGAAGATAATCATTGCTGGGAGCAGTTATATGCCAAATTGTTCAATGGGTGTGAATATGGGCCTCCTTGATCTTCCAGAAGCGTCTATAGTAGCTGGGAAAAAATTAGACAGAGTATTCTCCAAGATTGAGAAGGGAGGAAGAGAAAATTACTTCCTTCTTGTTACTGGTCATCAGGGGGAGCCAGGTTCTATTCTCTCACGAATAGCAGATAACCAGTTTCACTTCCACCTCACTACAGAAGATTTTATAATCTTCTCCTCGAGTACGATCCCCACCGATGTTAATATAGCGAATAAAAGCCAAATGATAGACAAGCTGAAGAATCATGGTGTTCGCATTCTGGACGATGTTCACGTTTCTGGACATGCTAATAAAGAGGAGCACCGAAAACTAATAAAGATGTTAAATCCAGAGCACATAATACCCTGTCATGGAGATGCTCGCATGCTGGCTAGTTACCTTGAGCTAGCGGAAGAGGAGGGTTATAGAGTAAGCGACACAGTACACCTTCTACGCAATGGGAGCATAGTGGAGCTTTGACTTTGATCCTCAAGGCTTGGAATGGGGGGCATCATAGCCCCACAGCCTCTAAAAATTGGATTTAAATACAGCGGAAATCTAAATTAAAACTCCAAGCGATGCAGGGGTAGCATAGTGGCCATGCAACCGGCTGCAGACCGGTGTACGGGAGTTCAATTCTCCCCCCCTGCTCTCCTGGCTTTCTTTTAAACACCCTCTGTTTAATTTTAAATATCCTCCCTTTAATATATCAAAATGGTTGCTCAGGGATTTGGAAAGGTAATTCTGTTTGGAGAGCATTTTGTTGTTTATGGTCTTCCCTCTATCGCTGGCGGAATTGACAAGAAAACAATCGCATATGCAGAAAAAAGCGATCTTCCGGGTCTTCATGTGATAGATAAAAGACCAGCTGTTCCTGGCTATAAGGAGGGGAAAAGAGAGCAGTTCAAAGAGAGCCTTTCGTACATAAAGGACGCAGTTCCGCAGATACCTTGGGATGTGCAGGGAATACAAATAACCCTCAAGGGAGATCTCGTAGCAGCTTCCGGGATTGGGGCCTCAGCAGCAGCTTGTGTCGCTATCGCTAGAGCAGTGAATGAATTTTTTGGTCTTGATCTAGACGATGCCCACATAAACAATATTGCCTATGAGGGCGAAAGAGGCTATCATGGTTCTCCCTCTGGTGTAGACAACACCTGTGCCACCTACGGAAAGGTAATCTATTTCCAGAAGCGTAGCGATGGCGATGTCCTTGAAGTAATAGAACCAAAGGAACCCATAAAGATTGTTATGGCAAACACCGGCATACCTGTGAACACAAAGGCGGTTGTTGAGGGAGTACGGCACAGAAGGGAAGAGAACCCAGAGCTATTTGAGGGCATCTTCTCCGAATACGCTGCTCTGGCAAAGGAGGCCCTCCCTGTAGTTGAGAGAGGAGACTGGAAGAAGATGGGAGAGCTTATGAATCAGAATCAGGACCTGCTGAGGCAGATAGGTGTTAGCCATGAGAGGCTTGAAGAGCTCATATCTGCAGCGCTTGATGCTGGAGCCTATGGAGCAAAGCTCACTGGAGGGGGGGCTGGCGGTTATATGGTGGCTCTTACGCCTACTGCGGATCTCCAAGAAGCTGTAGAGTCTGCGCTCAAAGAGAAGAGCAAACTGGTACTCTCCACATCTATAGGATAGCTGACGGGACTAAGCTTCAATAAGCCAGATGAAACTCCAACAAGACTGGTGAGAAGCAATTTGCAGATCTCGCCTCCTGTTCCTCTACTGGCAGGTTCCTACCAGCTTTTGGCTCCCAATGAACTTCTTCCCTACAAGTCCGAACTCTGTGTTGTCGTAGGTTATAACAACCCGATAGGCGTACGAGCTACCACTATCACATGAAACCCACGGCCTTATAACAGTCCCGGTTTCTCCAGGAACAAGGGTTAGATTTAGGGGCCTTTCAATTCCCCCAATAGATATGGAGGAGATCCGAATCTCATACTCCTGGTTGTTCCTTACAACAAGCACATCATCAGCGTTGGACTTCATTAGCCAGTCAAGAATTCCGATCTCTGCGGTCTTCCAATAGAGCTTGCTCGGGTTGCCTGCAGCAGATCTTCCAAAGCTTATGAACCCTCCTAAAAGCATAACCACAACGCTGGCTATGATCATAACCACTCCCAGTATCACAAGATACTCTATTGAGGCCTGTGCTCGTCTTTTCATCCTGTTCCTATATTAATTTAGCTAAAATAAAAACTATATTAGGAGGTGGAGAGCATAGCGGCTAAGAACAAAGACAAAAAGGGCAGCGGGAGTGAGGAGAGGAACATACTTCACTCCT
>JAOZPI010000026.1 GCA_029932835.1 archaeon
CGAGAGGGTAAAGCACTTAGCATACGAACTGGTCACGGTTCCAGGAATGAGAATGTCATCTAGGACTGGAGAATTTATATCTGCAGATGATCTTCTACAAGAGGGGATAAAGCGGGTAATGGACGAGGTTGAAAGGAGAGGCCTTAAACTAAGCAATGAGGAAAAGGAGGAGATATCAAGGGCAATAGCGGTGGGTGCTATTAGGTTTAATATGGTGAAAATAACTCCCCTGAAACCCATTGTCTTTCGGTGGGATGAAGCTCTAAATCTTGAAGGGGAATCTGCCCCATACCTCCAGTACAGCCACGCTCGTGCTTGCAGGATACTGGAAAAGAGCACATCTGCGGAAAATCCAGACCCTATCCACTACAAATTTAACGAATTTGAGAGGGAGCTTATTATACTGCTCTATCGATTTCCCGAGGTAATTCAGGAATCTGCAACCTCCCTAAAGCCAAACATACTTGCTGGGTACCTCTTGTCACTGGCGGAAGCCTTTAATCGCTTTTATCTCAAGTGTCCTGTTCTCGACTCCAAGAGGGATGTAATGGCCATGCGTCTCTCTCTAGTCCGCTCCTTCAAGCAGGTTATGGCCACTGGTTTGGGGCTCCTTGGCATCAAGCCCCTGGAGAGGATGTGATCTGGCCTCTGGCTTGTTCCATAATCCCAGATTTATTTCCCTCTAAGCCTTCATTATCTCTCTGAGGAGTACAGTAGCATAAGAGCCTGGTGGTAGCGAGAACCTAATCCGCAACGTTGTTTGACCGCCCTCCGATCTTTCCTCCAAGAGCTCAAATCCGGAGAAACTAACCAGGCATTCTCTTTCCTCCCCCCTCATGCTCATTTCTGGCATTGAGTTTATTCTAAAATCCGACTCTTGAACCCCCTCCTCCTCAAGAACCTCTGCCATCACTCCGCTGCTCTTTACCTCATAGCCTGGCAGCGTGATGCTTTTTGGTATCTCCCCCGCCCCCATACTCCTGCTCAGAGCCAGATTGAAAAGGTAGGCCTGATACGAATGAACAAACAGCCATCGGAGCTTCTTTGGTAGGGCTCTCAATCCCCCAATATAGTCTGTGGGATTCCTTGCCAGTCTGTTCAAAACGCTTTTTTCAAATCCCAAATACTTGGGAAAGTGTTGAAATGCTCTTCCAAAATCCAGCGATTCTCTGAGCTCGTTTCTGGCCTCCCTTGCCTCTTCTGGTTCTCCGTAGCTATCGCAAAGGTACCTAAGTACAGCCTCCTCAAACTCCCCCTTCACTATGAGTCTCCCAATCTCGTGGTTGTTGGCCCTCGCTCCGAACCTCTGCCTTCCAAAGAAGTTTGGTATTCTTCCTCCAAGCTCCTCTATTGTGGACCTCACCAACGCCCTTGCTCCCTCTCTTGGGTTTCTCACCACCACAGTAAACCGATTTCCAGCTAGCCCCCCCAGTCGAACAGGTTCCGGGGCCTTTGAAAAATCCCTGAGGGTTATATCCCGTATCCTCACAGACCCTAACTTCTCTTTGGGGACCCTCCATATGGACATCCTTTGCGTGGTTATAGCCCTTCTGTCTTTCGTTCCTGCAAATTTTATTCTCTTGCGAGAAACTCCACACGACTTTGCTATCTCCCTTACCGCCCGCAGTGTGTCCCAGTTTCGCTTCTCTAGTGTAAAGTGTGTGTATTCCCCCCCTAATCCCTCAAATCTTTGTGATTTCCCTATTTCTAGAACCCTGCCGTCTGGAAGTATCTCCTCTACTAAAAAGTCTTCTACCTCCCTCTTTATCTCTCCTCCGATCCCCGGGGTGTGGGAAAGGTAGACCAAAATCCCTACCCTTCTGTCTAAGGCTGGGACTTCCATCAGTCCTCTTCGTTCTCTGGGTTTCTAACACTTATATACACCCCGTTCTTGAGGCACTCCCCACAAAAGTATCTCCGGTCTGAATCCACTACAATGGTTTCCCCATCTCTAGTTACCTGCTCTATTGTGGCCCTGATGTAGCCACTATCCTTATCCAGAACCCTGCCACAATTTGAACAGTACTCCTTCACCTCGCTCAGGCTTTCGGGCAGTTGGGCCATTTCCTCCTTCATCCTCGCTCTCATTTTATTTATCTGACTCATCTTAAAAAGGTTTACTCTTTATCTTCTGTATTAAAAAAGAAAAACCAAATTTTACCCCTTTAAATACCTTTTTATCCTGTAACTTTGCCTTGGTGACAAAAACCATCCTTTTAAAGGAAAAAAGGCAAAAATAAGGGATGCCTCCGTAGCTCAGTCAGGTAGAGCGCTTCCTTGGTATGGCCTTTTCTTCTGGAGAAAAGCGCCAGCGGAAGAGCACCATCTGCTGAGAACTCCAATAAGGAAGAGGTCCCGGGTTCAATTCCCGGCGGGGGCTCTTTATCCTCTATACCCCCCTTGCCCTTCATCCCTTGTCCCTTTCGTAGACCTCCAATGCTTCATCCACACTCTTTCCGTGCAGTGTGATCGCACTTATTGCGTTGCACATCGCTACAGCTTCTTTGAGGGGTTTTTGGTGAATATTGCGTCCAGTTGCATTTCCGCTAGCTCCACTTATATATATCTGGTCATGTAGTCTTTGCAGGAATTTTCTCACATCAGTGGAAGATCCGCCGGCACATACAACTCTTGTCCTTCCTGCCGCCTTTATTGCCTCTTTGAAGGCCTCTGCAGAATCAACCCCCTCCTTCTTTGGGTAATTCACCTTAACAAAGTCTGCTCCAAGACAAGCCCCTACCCCAGTAGCACCAGCTATAAGGTGAGGATCCTTCTCATCTGGCACTGCTTTCCCTCGCGGATAGATCCATAGAACTACAACCATCCCGTTTTTATGGGCATCATATACAATATTTGCTGCTTGTTGTAGCATCTCCTTCTCAAACTCACTCCCCAGGTATATTGTATAGCCAACCCCCAGAATCTTTAGCTCAGGGTTGTTCTTTTTGAACTCCACTACTTTGTCCACACTCAGCCACTGGTTACTGAACGGGTCCATCTGTTCTGTTTTTACCAGGTTTGTCTTTGAGTTGAGTTTTACCAGATAGTTCACATCTGCATAATCCCTTGCATATCTTGCGATCAATCCCAATTGTGTTGCAAATACCCCAATTTCCCCCTGGGACGCTATCTCAAAAAGATGTTCGGGATCTGCATCATCTTCAGCTATCCCCTCACCATAGAAATCGTTATTTAGGTGCTCCACCTTCTGATCTCCGGCAAAGAGCATAAGATGACCTGTTCCCTTTGTTATCTCCATATAATTTTTTGTGTACTCCCCCTCCATACTCTTCGGCACCGTGGCTGGTATCCTTATATCTGAGGCTTTGATTTTCGGTTCCATCTTTATCCCCCTGTTTATTATACTTATATAGCTTATAATAAAAATCCGTCTTTTGTGCTTATCCCCCGTTAGTTTATACACCCCTGTTTATATCCTACTAATAAGTAATATTAAGATAGGTGGTTACGATGGAAAAAAGACTGGAAGACTCAATAGGCTGGATGGATGAGGCCCTCCAGAAGGCGATATTAACAATAGCCCATCTCTCAGCTGACATGAGGTATGAGTTTCCTGAGAAGCGGGGGGCAACAACTACAAAGAACATCTACGGAGAGACACAGCAAAAGCTGGACGTGTGGGCAGATAAGATATTAACAGAGGCTCTTCTCAATACCGGATCGGTGAGAGCAGTGATTTCTGAAGAGCGCGAGAATCCCACCACCGGGCCTGGGGAGTATGTAATAACAATGGACCCGCTGGATGGTTCATCCAACATAAAGAGTAACAACATCTTTGGGACAATCATCGGCATCCACAAAGAGAAGGAACTACTTGTTCCTGGAAAGAAGCAGATAGCTGCACTCTATGTCCTCTACGGCCCAATCACATCAATAGTGATGGCAACTGAGGACGGTGTGTGTGAGTATGATTACGAGGAGAGAAAGCGGTCCTACTACCTGAGCAGAGAAGGGATAACTCTCCCTGAAGAGGGGAAGATCTATAGCGTTGGTGGGGGTAATGAAGGCTGGTCATCTCCCTTCTCCAGCTTTGTGGATTCCTTGGTAGAAAGACACCTAAAGCTCAGGTATGGGGGGGCATTTGTTGGGGATGTCAATCAGGTTTTGAACTATGGTGGCATCTTCTGTTATCCAGAGACCGCGAAGAAACCGCAAGGTAAGTTGCGATTGGTTATTGAGTGTAATCCCATGGCTTTTATTATGACAAAGGCAGGGGGTGCTGCCAGTAATGGGCATGGCGACATACTCAAGATAAAACCAAGGGAGATAACAGAGAGGACGCCAGTTTATCTTGGAAACAAGGATCTCGTAGGGGAGCTTGAAAGGGCCCTGCGATAGATAAGATATCATCGGCGAAAAAGTATAGAGCGGGGGCCTGAGCCCCCAATTCTCCCTATAGTCCGCCTCCTACTTTTTATTCCAAAACGGGAACCTGTCCCAAAACGGGAGCCTGTCCCGCCCGGAATAAAGATGAGTTTGCACAGGCGGTGCAGAGGTTTCTTGAGTGCTTGCATTTTCTACAAAAATCGGATCCACAGTTTCTGCACCTGCCTGCATATTCCTCTCCTGGATCCATGACTCTTCCGCAGACCTCGCACACCCGAGTCTTTTGCCGTATCCAGACGAGAGAAACCATACAAAACACCCTCGTATATAGAAAGAGAAGCTTATTATAGTTATCCCCCGTAAATATTAGCTTCTCCTGATAATATTTTTCTTGGTTGGAAAATTTGTTCCTTGGGCCCTAGAAAAGTGGATGTTCTATTCCGCCCCTTACCATGTCTCACTCCGCACTCATCGCGCACCTATTAGCCCCTTCTTCTATCGCCTTTCTCAGGATCCCGCTAACATAACTCTCAAGCTCTGAATTTACATGCTCTGTTTGCCTATACCCAGAGCCTCTCTTGTAATACTCTATCCCCCCTATTCTACATAATCGCGACGTCCCTACTGGTTCTATCTGAATTGAAACTGCATAGTCCGAGAAGTCCTGTGGTATAAAGGGGGAGGAGACTGTGAAGCTCTTGGTCAGTTCCTCATATTTAAATCCATACTCCTTCAACACGCTCTTGATCCTGTTCAGGTCTACTACCCCCTCCTTAATTGATTTCCTTGCTTTCCTTTTCATCTTGTGTCTCACACCTCCTCAACAAAAGCCTAAGCTACCTCATCAATGATCTGCAACATAGCACGGATGTGAAGTTTTATTTTGAATCACGCTCTATAAAAAGAAGCCGGCTGCGATCCCAGCTATGAGTGCGGGCCCTATTATAGGTGGCAAGGCTGGCAATGGTACTCTCCTGATATATCTGGTATAATAAACAACGCCTCCAAGCCCAACTACTGCTCCGCCCAGTGCGACAATAGGAACGATCCAGCTAGAAAAGCTCCTGGCAAGTGCCACAAAGAGGATTATTGGAAGTGCCACATCTCCTGTTCCCAGACACACACCTCTTCCCCCTCCGTCTTCCTTTTTCATTCCCACTCTTTTCCTTGTATGCCTTGATCCTTTCTTTGGCTTCCCCTCTAGCTCAAACATCACTGGTAGGTGTTTTTCTCTTGAGAGCATAGCTAGTTCCACCATATGCTTTGTCTTAAACACAGCGATCACATCATAAATGCACATAACAGCGATTATGATCAGGGAGGGAGCAAGGCCCAGGAAGGATCCAAGGGATCCCCCTGCCCCACCTATGGCAATTGACAGGCTTAGGTTCTTTGACAAATTTCCGCCAATAAAACGGATAGTTGTTGTCAGCACAGCCATCAGAAGGAAGACGATCACATACCCAGCTTCTTCTCCTCCCGCTCCTTGAGCAGTGGAGATGCCCATTACGTCCAAAATTGCGAATTCCCAGAAAATCATAGATCCAACGAAAACGATATACGCTTCAAGAATACGAAAGAGTAACCTCCCCTTGTAGAACTTGAGCACCACAAGGAGGACTATTGTGCTCAAAAAGATTATGGCCAGCATGTACAGCCCGCCCTGTGGATCGTTCACGCTGCTGTCTGTCAGGGGATTTATTTCCCCAACCACCGGTATCATGTGCCACCCTGTGTATATCCCCAATAGGCCTGTTAGAAGAAAGAGGGGCAACAGCCAGAATGGGTTGTTCATCTTCCGTCCCCTCCATTAGTTGACTTAAATCCTATCTGTTGACACTCTTTATGTGTCCGTGCCTTGGTTCGTACAAATCCCCCTTGTTGATCAGCTCTTGTATGAGCTTTTCTGCAGTTCGATTGTCTATGTTGTGATACTCTTGGGCTTCCTCTAGCACTCTCTCCCTCGGAACCATGTCATATTCCTCTTCCAATCCCTTGACTATTGAAAGTATCGTGTAAATCCTGTCCCTCTCTGATTTTGGATGTTCGCTCATTATGCGGTCAATATCAAAGCCTCCTGTTTCCCTTTCCATTCCAACCTCTCTCAATACAAATTCCACCAGCTTTATTGCTCTCTCTGCGTCCATCATCTCCACCTTGTCACTGAGCCTCAGCTTTGCAGACGCTTCAGAGAGCCTTACCAAAGCCTCAAGTTGCCTTGGCGTTAGCGGCACGCTCCCCCCGCTCCCTCTTTTTCTCAAATCCACGTAATAGTTTTTCAATCTTGTAATCGCTTCATCTGTTAAAACCGGGTGGCAGGTTCTCCTTGCATACGCTATGTATCTCTTTAGTAGTTCTGGGTCTATTGGTGGGGCTACCCCCTCCTTTAGTGTTTCTATGTCCTCTTCTGAAGCCTTTGCTAGTGTTTGGGAGAGTCGATGAGAGTTGAGGATGTGAGTCGCGAGCTCCTGGTCTCTGGTCTCATCTAACACGTCCTTCACTGGGAATATCAAATCAAAGCGGGATATGAGAGTCGGAGGGATGTCAAATTGATCTGCCGGGGGTTTATATGGGTCGAATCTTGAATATTTTGGATTGGCGGCTGCAAGAACTGCACTGTCCGCTCTAAATGTGGCTATTATCCCTGCCTTTGCAACACTTACTGTTTGTTGCTCCAACGCCTCGTGGATGGCCGAGCGGTCTTCCTCCCCCATCTTGTCAAATTCATCTATGCATGCAAGCCCTCCCGATGCCAGAACAAGTGCTCCAGCCTTTAGTACCCATCCCCCCTCCCCGAATTCGTCCTTCTCAGCAATGGCAGTCAATCCTCCTCCTGTGGCAGATTTTCCAGAAACATACAGTGATTTTGGGGCTAGGCGGTCCACATACTTCAGCATTTGTGATTTCGCTGTTCCCGGGTCTCCAATGAGGAGAATGTGGATGTTGTCCCTTATCTTCATCCCGTCAGGAAGCCTCTTGTTTGGTGTCCCGCCGCACAACTGTAGTGCTATCGCCTCTTTTGCCTCTCTATGTCCGTATATGGAGGGTGCTATAGAATCTATTATCTTGTCAACAACCTTTGGATCCTCTGCAAGCTCTTTTATCTTTTTTTCCTCCTCCTCTGATATCTCCAGCTCTTCAAACTCAAACTCTGTGAACTCTATGTTATTTGCTTCTATATACTTCTGATAGACGGTGCCCTTATATTTTGGTGGCTCTAATCGCAGTATTCCATTTATAATAATTCTCTGTCCCGGAAGCACCTTATTCGTGAGATCTTCCTCCAGCCACACACTGATCCTCTTGGCTTGTTCCCCCCCCTTGAGCATCTCTAGCGGCTCCTGGACCTCTATCTTCTGGAAGTTTGAAAATTTCGATCTCTCTGCTACCAGATCAAATTCCTTTCTTCCGCAGCCTTCACAGACAGGCGGCGGTTTTATGGTTTTGTCTGTCTGTATAACAATTGTTTCCCTCTTGCATCTCTTACAGACAAACACCCCCTTCCACACTCGTGGGAGCACATCTGTTATCTTGGTCACAAGCCCTTGAACGCTTATAAACTTTCCCAGGTGGTGGGAGGTGCAGTCCCTTATCATAATCTGCTGCTCCTGTGGGAAATTAAAAAATCGGGCATATATGCGGATGTCCTCATTTGCCCTGTCCATAGCTTTTGAGAAGGGGATATGCGCTTTTTCCTTCTCAAGCGCCTTGTTGAATTCTGCTATCACCTCATCCGGGTTATTTAACAGCTTCTCTCCGAGATGTGGAGAAAACTCCTCTAGCTCCTGGAAATCTATCAGAACTGCCTGTTTTTTTGGATAATGCTGCCCTATTAAGTTTAACTCATCTTTACAGTGCTCTGTAAGGAAGGTGTCGATATCGTCCCATTCCATCTCGCTTGTTTCAGCAGGCATTTTGAGAACTAGCAAAAGATTTGATCATAAGTCTTAAAAAATAAAATGAGAGGTCTTCATAACCCCTCACTCCATAACCGCTCCTATCTCCCTCAGCGATTTATCCACTCTCTCTATAGCCTTGTCAATGTCCTCCCACTCTTTGGCCCCCACGACGTTTATCTTCCCGCTTGTGAATACCAGCACTACACACTTGGGATCCTTTACCCTGAATATCAGTCCTGGGAACTGCTCCGGTTCGTATTCTACATTGTCCAGCTCTGTGGCTGCTACATCTATATTGACCTCATATCCAAGATTTGCCGATACTACGAGATTTTGTACCTTTCTTTCTATCTTCTTTGGCTTTAGCCCGCCTTCCTTAAACTTTTTTTCTAATTCTTTCACGATTATTGGGATTTCATCCCAGTGGCGAGCTCCAGTGCAGTTTACCTTTCCAGAGGAGAATATAAGGGCGGAGACCCTCGGCTCCTTCATTCGATATATGGCGCCTGGAAAGTGATCTGGATCATATTCAATGTCTTTTGCCTTCTTTGAAAACTGTTCTAGGTTTATCCTCTCCCCTATAGATACAGATATCACAAGGTTTTCAAGTTTCTTTTCCCATTTCGTTTTTGCCATTTTTTCACCCCATGGATATGGAAATCTTTAGTCTGCAGAAAAAGCGGTTTATTAGAAGTAGAGTATATAAAAAAGGAGATCTCTTTATCTTTTTTACCTGCTAAAAGTAGCGCAGATACAGAAAATGGCCAAAGTGGCCAATCTTCCCAAGCATACTCTAGATGCTATGCTCAAGAGAGTGGTGGAATCCCCGTCTGATCAAGTGCGCGACCCTGCCCATCTCTACGAAATATTCCAGACCCATCGACCAAGAAACTAATCTGCTGGAGAACGCTTTTTAGGACCACTCTGAAAATAAGAACATGAAAGTACTTGTAACCTCTGCTCTTCCATACGCAAATGGTCCTATGCACTTGGGGCATGTGCGCTCCACCTACATACCTGCAGATATCTATGTTCGCTTCCTTAGGTCCAGAAATGTAGACGTCAAGTATGTTTGCGGCACAGATGAGCATGGAACCCCAATAGTCATAAGGGCAGAAGAGGAGGGAAAAACACCATTGGAGATAGCAAATAGATACCATGACATCATAGAAAAAGAGCTAAGGGATCTTGGAATCTCCTTTGATAACTTTTCTCAAACATCCCGCGACCTGCATCATGATCTAACCCAACACTTCTATAAGAGGATTCAAAAAAATGGGTATATCTACGAGAAAAAGGTAATGCAGTTGTTCTGTCAGAAGTGCGGGCGCTTTCTTCCAGATAGATATGTGGTGGGTATCTGCTCATACTGTGGGGCGGAGGCGAGGGGAGATCATTGCGAGGCCTGCGGCAGACACCTCAATGCGAGAGAGTTGAGAAATCCCCGTTGTGTCGTATGTGGCAGCGTGCCAGTTCAAAAGGAAACAACGCACTACTTCTTCAAACTCTCAGCCTTTTCCAAGCAGCTCTCCACCTATTTAAAGACTGCTGAGATATCACAGAATGCCAAGAATTATGCATCCAGGTGGCTCTCGGAGTTGGAGGATTGGGATATCACGAGGGATATGCAGTGGGGCGTGGGAATACCCAATACAGACAAGGTTTTCTATGTGTGGTTTGATGCACCCATTGGTTACATCTCGTTTACAAAAGAGATAACCGACGATTGGAGAGACTACTGGAGCGGCAGGGTGGTTCACTTTATCGGAAAGGACATAATCTACCATCATGTCCTCTTTTGGCCGGCAATGTTAATAGCCGAGGGAGAATTCCCTCCTCCTGCGGTGGTTCAAGCAGGCGGCTTCCTTACACTTGAGGGAGAGAAGATGTCCACATCTAGGAATCACGTCGTCTGGATTCGTGACTACCTGAACCACTTCCCCCCAGATTACCTCCGCTTTTACCTTGTCTCCGCTGCCTCCATAGACCAAGACATAGACTTCTCTTGGAGGTCCTTTGCTGATAAGATAAACACCGAGCTTATAGGAAATTACGGAAACTTCATAAACCGCGTCCTCACTTTTTGCAAGAATCACTTTGATGGCACCCTCCCCGCACCCACAACCTTCGATAGCAGGGATCTTGCTCTCATAAACAAAATAGGCGATGCCCATTCGAGAGTTACAAAGCTCATGGAGAAGTTTGACTTCCTCGGGGCTATAAGGGAACTAATGCGACTTTCTAAGTTCGGCAACGAGTATTTCCAGAGCAAGGAACCATGGAAGGGAGGGGGGGAGAACGTTGTCTACCTAAGCGTAAACCTCGCTCGATCACTGGCTGTCCTTTTGGAGCCATTTATTCCCTTCTCCAGCAAGGAAATTCTGAAACAGATCAAGACTACTGGCGGGTGGGAGACAGCAGGAGAGTTGTTCTTAAAGCCTGGACATAAAATAGGCAATATCCACCCTGTTTTCAGGAAAATAGAAGAATCCGAGGTGGAGGCGGAGATCAAAAAATTGAAAGAGGCCAGCAGCTCCCACAGGACCCCTTCCAGAACCGGCGCTTCCACCCCAACTGCCAAGACTCCATCTAAAATACTTCAAAAAAAGAAAATGATCGGATTGGATGACTTTGAAAAGCTGGATCTTCGGGTAGCGGAAATCTTGAGTGTAGAACCACACCCGAATGCAGACAAGCTGTATGTCATGGAGATAGACCTTGGAGGAGAAAAAAGGCAGATAGTGGCAGGCCTGCGCAAGTACTACAAACCAGAGGAGCTAAGGGGGAAAAGGATCGTTGTAATAGCAAACCTAAAGCCAGCAAAACTGCGAGGAGTGGAATCAAATGGTATGCTCCTTGCCGCAGAAAAGGACGGGAAGCTGGCCTTGTTGACCATTGACAAGCCCATAGAAAACGGAGCAGTAGTTGGGTAGAGAAAAAAGAAAGTTAAAGAAGAAAGAAAGGGGGGCAGGCCTAGAGCCCACCTAGTAATATACAACCTTTGGTATCTTTATTGTTTGGTGGTAGTAATACGAGTTAAGAAGTCCGGCATACCCGCCCCAAATCACTGAAGAAACAACAGCCCCCGCTATTGCTCCAAAGATGAAGTCTATCACCAGAGCTGCAACCACTGCCACGATAGCTGCCACGATGGACTTGTCTGTTCCGTACCTGGCTCCACCACCAAGATATAGGAGGTAACCTGTGTATAAAACGCCTAGGAAACTAATAACTATTGCCAATATGCCGAGCCCCCACATCCACGACAGGATTCCGCTCAGGAATCCAATAGCAATCGCTGGTGTGGCTGCATAGCCTACTACTGTGACTCCCTCCTCATTGCTGATTTGCCTCCCGAGCACTCCATTGCTCAGGAGAGCCAGCACAAACCCAGCTCCGAGCCATGCTATTATGTTCCCTATGTATATCACAACAGCATATAGGATACCGTACCCAATTCCTATAATGCTTGCCCATCCTATCATCCACCCGAGGATGCTCCCAATCAGGGGCAGCAGGGATATTATCGCCAGATAAATCACCATCTGCCCTATGGGCTTTGGTTGTACACTTCCCAGAAACTGCTTCG
>JAOZPI010000027.1 GCA_029932835.1 archaeon
ACTTTTTTTTGTACTCAACCACCCTCTTGTTCGCCGCGTCTCTTTCCCTCCTAAGCCTTCTTCCCTCCCTTGTTAGTTTTTCTATCTCCGCATAGAGCCCCATTATACTGTCTCTTCTGGATTTTAACCTGTTCTTCAGCTCATCTCTCTCCTTCTTCAATTCTTTCACTCTTTTTCTAAGTTCCTGTAATTTCTCACTCTCTCTTGATGCCATTTATCCTTCTTCCTCAGCTTGCCTTATCTGGATACCTTCTTCACAACCACGGCAGTTCCATAAGCAATAAACTCTACCACATCGTTCCTGAATGTAAATCCTGTCAGTCTCACACCCATTACTCCGTTTGCCCCCATATTCTTTGCAGCGGCTATCATCCTATCTATGCTGGTTTTCCTTGCCCTTTGGGCCATGTTTTGAATCTCTGGCACACTCCCCCCTCGGAAGCTTCTCAGGAGTGCAACCAAATTTGAGCTAGCACCCTTGGATCTAACATCACTCCCCCATGCAATTCCTAGGATCTTCTTTACCTTGTATCCATCAGGGCTGTCTGTCGTAGTCAAGAGAAATTCCTCTTCCTTGGTCATCCCGCTTTTATTTTGAAATAAGATAAATAAAAGCCATGGAACTGGAAACTCCTTGGGTAGAAAAGTACCGCCCCAAGAAAATTTCAGAAGTAGCTGGCCACGAGGAGATAAAGAACAGACTCCAAGCTTACGCAAAACAGGCCTCTATGCCGCACCTTTTATTTGCAGGCCCAGCCGGGACAGGCAAGACGACTTCTGCTCTTGCCCTAGCAAATGAGATCTTTGGTGGGGGTCTTGAGGGAAACCTCTTGGAGATGAATGCCAGTGATGACCGTGGGATAGATGTTGTTAGAAACAAAATAAAAGATTTTGCTAGAACTATGACATTGGGGAGTGTTCCCTTTAAGATCATCTTTCTGGACGAGGCTGACGCTCTAACTCCAGAGGCACAGAATGCTCTGCGGAGAACGATGGAGAAATACACCAGAACTTGTCGTATGATACTCTCCTGTAACTATTCCAGCAAGATAATAGAGCCAATCCAGTCCCGTTGTGCCCTCTTTCGCTTTACGCGTCTTCCGGACAGCGTAATAGAACAGCAACTGCAGAAGATATGCAAGTTGGAGGGTGTAGAATCCGACCAGGAGGGCTTAGAAGCCATCCTATACGTAGCAGATGGGGATATGAGGAGGGCGATAAACATTCTCCAGGCAACAGCAGCTGCTTCCAAGAAAATTACCAAAGAGGCTGTCTTTGATATAGCATCTCGGGCACGGCCAGAGCTTATCCGGAATATGCTCTCTCTGGCCGTGGATGGAAAATTCCTTGATGCAAGAGAGATCCTTGATGACCTCCTCCTCGTAAGGTCCATATCTGGAGAAGAAATCTTACTACAGATGCACCGGGAGATCGAGAATTTGAAAATTTCAAGCGATAAAAAATTGGCCCTGGTTGACCTCATAGGTGAGTATAACTTTAGGCTCGTAGAGGGAGCAAATGAGCGTATCCAATTGGACGCGCTCCTAGCCAGAATAGCCACTTTGCGTTAGCATCGTACAGGTTGTAATCTTCAAAATGTCTATTATAATCTACACAACACCTGATTCCATCTATTGCAGGAAGGCAAAGGCTTTGTTGGAGGAGGAGGGCCTCGAATACACGGAGATAGATGTAAGCAAGAGTTTAGAGATGGCAGAGGAGATGATAGACAAATCGCGCCAGATTGGAGTCCCGGTTTTTGATATAAACGGGCATATAATCGTGGGTTTCGATCAGCAGAATCTCAGAAGGCAGATACTCAAACTAATACACTCTGTTGTTAGTAATTCAAATACCCCCTCCTCAAAGAAAAAGACAAGGCGATCACAATAAAAATGGACTCATACGACCTAGTAATCATCGGCGGAGGGCCTGCAGGGTTGAGTGCTGCCATATATGCGGCAAGGTTTCGCCTGAAGGCACTGATACTTACCAGAGAGGTGGGAGGCGCTATAGTAAATACCCATCTCATTGAAAACTGGCCAGGATATAAGGCTATTTCCGGAGTAGAGCTAATAGAGAGACTTAGGGAGCATGTTGAGTCCCTTGGCATTGAAATAAAACAGAGCGAGGTTGTTTCTCTAGAAAAGAAAAATAGGGGGTTTTTAGTAAAGACAGAGGCTGGAAATTTTAACTCTAGGACGATAATATTTGCGACCGGGACTCACCACAGGAAACTTAATGTCCCTGGTGAGGATGAGTTCTATGGGCGGGGGGTAAGCTACTGTGCTGTGTGTGACGGCGCTTTTTTCCGTGACAAAACCGTCTGTGTTGTTGGGGGTAGTGACTCTGCCTCTAAAGAGGCTCTCTTTCTTACTGAATATGCGAAGAAGGTTTATATAATCTATCGGAGAGACAAGATCCGGGCTGAGCCTGTAAACGCAGAGCGTATAGAAAAAAACAGCAAAATAGAGATCATAACTAACTCAAATGTTTTGAGCATCAACGGAAAGGACTTTGTTGAGTCAGTGACTCTGGACAGAAAGTACAAGGGGAGCACAACCCTTGCGGTAGATGGGGTGTTTGTGGAAATAGGCAATGATCCAAATACTGATCTTGCCGAGAAACTCGGAGTGAAGACCAACAGTGATGGGGTAATAGCTGATCCGCGTGGAGGGACAAGTATAGAAGGATTTTATGCTGCTGGTGATGTGGTTTCTGGTACCTTTAGACAGGCAATAGTTGCCGCTGCTCAGGGCGTCATAGCTGCGAATAGTGTATTTGAATACCTGCAGGGCGATAAAAAATGAAATTCTTGCTCCTCCCCCTTGTCCTCCTTCTTTTATCCACAACTCTTGCCTGTAAGTGTGATCTTCCAGGAAGACCTCCAGTTCCTGTTCGATTTTATTGCAAAAATGGCACCACCACAGGTGTGAACCTCTCTTACGACCTCTCTGCTTCTACCCTGCTTGTAAGTGCAACAAAACCGGTAGATGGGGTTGTGGTTCCTGTGGAGAACCTCTCCATATTTCTGTACATTAATTCAAGCTGCACAGGTAGGTTCCATACAAATTCGGAGGGGATAGTCTCTATTCTACTGACCTCTCCCGGGTTATATATCATTGAAGGGGGTGATGCTAAGATCTCTTTTGTGTCTAATACAACTGAACACAACTACCCCCCCAATACCACAAAAAAGAACACTACAGGGAAAATCCAAACTGAAGGCTCCAATTCCACTGGTGATGGGTCCGACACAGTTGGGCAAATCCAAAATGAGTCCAAAGACCATCGCTCTGATTTCGAGAAGCCTGCTGCCGACTCCATAACCTCCCCCTTTCTAATCCTCTGTGCCCTTTTATTCGTCGCCATTTTTATCTTCTTCGTGTTCAAACGAACCCACGTCAAATAAAAACGATGCTCCCTTCGTCACAGGATATCCGATATCTTCGGAAGAAGGCTGGCCTTACCCAAGAAGAGCTGGCAAGGAGATCAGGATTGAGCCAAGGTCTTATATCTCGTATAGAGAAGGGCAAGATAGACACACGCCTCAGCACTCTAAGAAAGCTTTTGGAGGTTATAAAAGCATCAGAGGTAAAAAAGAAGCCCTCCCTGAATATACGAGACTATATGACCTCCCCAGTAATTTACTGCAGAGCCTCAGATTCCATAAAAAAAGTCATATTGCTAATGGAGTCAAATGGGATTTCTCAGATGCCGGTTATGGATGGGGGAAAACAGGTAGGTTCTGTTACCGATACCAAACTTGTTCAGATATTGTCAAGATGGAGGCACAACTGTTCTAGGAAGAGGATCTCAGACGCAATGGCAAAGCCATTTCCCGAGTTAGACCTGAACACACCAATAGATCGCGCAATAGGCTTATTGACCAAGAGCCCTGCGGTTTTGGTGATGGATGGCTCTCATGTGGCAGGAATTCTGACAAAAGCTGATATATTAAAGCTTATGCTTTGATCCCCTGCTATGATTTTTATGCATCCTGCTTATATAAGTTTGTTTTGGAAGTACTGTCTGGGGGCTATAATGAAGTGTCCATTCTGCGGATTTTCGGAAACTCGGGTTGTCGATAAAAGGGACTCTGCCGATCTGGAAATCACACGGAGGAGGAGGGAGTGTCTAAAGTGTCGGCAGCGATTTACAACATATGAGAAACCAGACTTAACTCAAATAATTGTAATAAAAAAGGATGGGCGTAGGGAGCCGTTTGATAGGTCGAAGGTTCTGCGTGGCATCATAAAAGCGTGTGAAAAGAGGCCGATATCCCTAAGCGTCATGGAGAAGATGGCAGATGACGTTGAGGCAGACATACGAAGGGAACAAGCCCGAGAAATAAACAGCAAGAAAATAGGGCAACTGGTCATGAGAAAGTTAAAGAAACTTGACAAAGTGGCTTACCTTAGATTCACGTCCGTCTATCGCGAGTTTGAGGATGTTGACGATTTTGAAAAAGAACTAAACAAACTCGTCAGGAGGACAGAGGCTATACAGAGGTAGCTCTTTTCCATGGTTTTACGCTGCTTTTTTCCCTGATCACGTAATTAAACTATGGATCCTCTCAACAAGATTGTGGACACCTACTGTGAAGCGTTTGATGGAGTGTTTGTGCGTCTCCTTGTAACTGCCGAAAATAGGGAATTACTGAAACGGGCAGCTTTCTCAGCCACCGCATTACCCTCTACAGTTTTTGGTGAAGCAGAAGGAGGGGTGGAGGCGTACACAAGTGACACCCCAGATGGAAGGCCAGGAGCTATTATACAACTGTGGGCCATGAGCGCTGAAATTCTTGAAAAAGAGTTTGGAAAAAGGGTGCGCCAGGGAATCCTTGTAGTTCCGACCACTCGTGTCTTCGATGCGTTTCCGGAGGTAAAGGGGGAGGGCACTGTGGATGTGATGGGGCGAGTAGGACACTGCGGGGACGGGTATGAGACCCGCTTGTCTGCGTTTGGTAGAACCATGATAAGCGTCCCTCTCATGATGGGGGACTTCCTAATAGAGGAGAAAGTGCAGGTGGGCAGGGGTGTCATGGGAGGAAATATCTGGATCCTATGTGATAGCGAAAAATCTGCTCTTGAGGCCGGGGAGAAGGCTCTGGAGGCAATACGCAATGTTCCGGGGGTTGTAACACCCTTTGATATATGCTCTGCCGGATCCAAAGTGGAGACCAACTACCCAGAGATAGGACCCACAACAAATCACCCCTATTGTCCTACGCTCAGGGATAGAATTCCAGACTCAAAGGTGCCAGAGGGCGTTCTTTCTATTCCGGAAATAGTAATAGATGGTGTGAATCTAGAGGCTGTAAAAAGAGCAATGTCCGCAGGGCTTAGGGCTGTTGCAGGGCTCCCGGGCGTGAGGGCTCTCTCTGCTGGAAATTATGGTGGGAAACTCGGGAAGTATCATATACGCCTTCACGATATTGTCTAGCCTCCTATCCAGGCATCTTCATGGCCATACTCAAGGGCTGCTCAAGACGATTTTTAATCACCATCATCTTAACAAATTGGCAAAGGAATGATAATAGTTTTTGATCTGGAGGGTCCCTTGAGTCCGATGGACCACGCAGCAGAGGCTATGCGCTTAGTTGGGAAAAAGTTGGGAAGAGGGGATTTCTTCGAATTCTTTCAGATGTTGAGCCTCTACGATGATGAGCTCACACTGGAGGAAAAACCAGGCTACAATCCGGGGGATACCCTTCGCCTCATCGCCCCTATAATTTCAACCAACCTAACAGACGAGGAACTGAAACAGATCTCTCTAGGTGCAGCCCTGACCCCGGGGGCAAAGGATCTAATATCCTCCCTGAACCCAAATGATGTCTATGTTGCCTCTACCTCATATCAACAACACGCACACACAATTGCAGAACGTCTGGGGCTAAAGCACGAGAATGTGAACTGCACCATGCTCCCAGAATTTTCTGAATTTCCGTATATGGACCGTCTGCTGGAAATATTCGAGAATTACAAAAGCGGTGGAATGAGCAGGGTTAAGAGAGAACTTGACGAGTTGTTTTGGGGGGAAATGGAATATGAATATCTAAAAACTCGGGTTTGCGGCGGGGAGAGGAAGATGGAGGTTGTTGAGAAAATCTCTGAGGAGAGGGGAGTAGCAATAGAGAATTTTATCGTGGTCGGAGATTCTATCACAGATATAAACATGCTTGAGGGGGTCAAAGAGAATGGAGGGATAGCTATATCCTTTAATGGGAACCAATACAGTGTTCCGAGAGCCAATCTGGCTGTGAGTGCGCTGAGCCTTATGGCCTTGCGCCCTGTAGTGGAGGCTTACCCTGATGTCTGGCGGTTTGTTGAGAACTGGAACTACGCACAAGACAAGCTTCGCCTTCTCTCCTCAGAAACCCGCTCATATTTTGAGCAGCACAGCTTATTTCCACACTACGATGTGGTTCGTCCCTCTGAAATAGATGAAATCATAAAGAGGCAGAAAGTGGCAAGACTTGCTATGAGGAAGGAATACGGAAAGCTGACATAAGAGCCTAACACCCAATACCTGATGTAAAATGGCTGTGGTCTCTATTGGAGCGGTTTTGATGGACCAGATGGCGAGAGTGGCTAGGATGCCTGTGATGGATGACGAGGTGTTTGTCTCGGGTTTGTCCCTCTCCCCTGGCGGATCTGCAGCTAATTTTGCTGTCATGCTCTCGCGCCTTGGCACAGAGTCTGGATTTGTGGGAAAGGTTGGAAGAGATCCGTGTGGAACCGCCCTGATTCAGGACCTAAAAAAGGAGGGCGTTGACACAAGGGGGGTGAAATATGCCTCCTCACCAACAGGCACAGCCTTTATTGCTATTCTGCCAGACGGTCAAAGGGCAATCTTTGCGTTTTCAGGAGCTGCGAATGAGCTAGCTGAGGATGATATAGACCTGCCTTACCTCTCCACCTTTTCACATCTCCACCTTGCCGATTTAGAAAATATCCAGCCTCTTGTCTACGCAGCCCGGCACTTTGACGGGACGAAGAGTTTGAATATGGGGGCTCTAATCGCTGAGAGCAAGCAGAAAGCACTCAATCTAATAAAAAGAGTTGACATACTTATATGTTCAGAAGAAGAGGCCAACAGGATAGGAGCTGGAACAGCCTCGGAAAGCCTACCCAACACCGCGCGTCTCCTCCGTGAACTCGGCCCCAGCGTTGTTGTGATTACCCGTGGTCCGAGGGAGACTCTGGCCTTTGATGGGGAAAGGCTAATCTCCTCAAGGCCTCCAACTGCAAGAGTGGTGGATACAACTGGTTCTGGTGATACCTTCTCTGCTGCCTTTATACACAGTTATCTAAACTCCAGAAACTTAAAGCACGCTGTAAGTTTTGCAAATAAGATAGCTGCTCTCTCCACGCAGTTTCGCGGCGCCAGGGGGCTCAGAAGGGAGCATCTAAAATCCCTGTAAGAGATCACCCCTCAGTAGACCCTTCCCCTCTGCTTCGTTATATCAAATTCCGCAGTATCGGCTATTGCCATTACTGCCATTACTCCTGCTTGTATGGGGTCTGTGACTACCAAATCGCACACGCTTGGCACAGAGCCCGCCATTTTGAGGGAGATTACTATTATTCCCCTGTCCCTCACCTCTTTTACTGCCTCACTGATCTTTCCCCCCATTAGCGATCCGGCTAGGACTAAGACTTTTGCTCTGGACAGCCTAGCTACCGCCCTGACTGCCTTTTCTAGTCTTTCCTCCCCAACGAGGGGAATTGTATCAACAGATATCTTCTCCCCTCGTATATTGTGTCTGTCCGCCTCGCTAATAGCCCCCCTAGCAACCTCTGCTACTTGTGCGCCTCCCCCAACCACGATAATCCTCTTGCCGTAGACCTCACTGAAGGTTGGAACCTCCTTCACGCTTTTGACTCCATCTATCTTAGAGAGCCTAGCCTTCAGGTCCTCCACTTTCTTATCTCCGCCCCCCTCTATCTCAATATATACCTTTGCCCTTCCCCTCCTCTTCTCTCCAGTGTTTATATGCTCTATGTTTATGTTTGATCTGTATATCTCCCCTGTTATCGCGTTAAGGACCCCAGGCTTGTCCTCTACTATAATATCCAGTGCGATTTTCATTTTAGCACCTCCTCCAAATTCTCCAGCGCCCTTCCCATTTCCTCCTTCGTTATAATAAGCGGTGGCACCATCCTCACTACATTTTTACTTGTTACATTGACTAAAAACCCTCTTTCCCTCATCTTGATCATTGCTTCCTCCGCTTTTCTTTCGTCTTCTACCTCAACGCCTATCATGAGCCCAAGCCCTCGTGCCTTCCCAGGAGCCTGCGATATGGCATATTTTCCAACCCTCCTCGCGTTTTCCATCAACCCTTCCCCAACGATTGTCTCAATAGTCGCAATAGCTGCAGCACAGGCCAACGGATTCCCACCAAATGTTGAAGCGTGGTCTCCCTTCTCTATCCCCCCTGCGATATTTGCGTCTACCAGGGTGACCCCCATCGGGAATCCACCTGCAATCCCCTTCGCTACAGTTATTATGTCAGGTTTTATCCCAAACTGCTCTGAGGCGAAAAAGCTGCCTGTCCTCCCTGTCCCTGTTTGAACCTCATCCACCACCATAATAACCCCCTTTTCATCACATAGCTCTCTTATCTCCCTAAAATACTCCCTGCTCTCTTCAAAATTTTCTCTCGGAAATCTTATCCCCCCCTCCCCCTGTATGAGCTCCACAAAGATAGCTGCGGTCTTGTCTCCAATAGCAGAGCGTAGGGCCTCCGCGTTGCCGTACTCCACGATCTTGGCCTCAGGCATGAGTGGTTCGAAGGATTTTTGATACCTCTTTTTGTCTGTTATTGCAAGAGATCCCATGGTTCTACCATGAAAGCTGTTTGACATAGCTATAATCCCCCTCCTTCTTGTGATCTTTCTGGAAAACTTTATAGCGGCTTCGTTTGCCTCAGCCCCCGAATTACAGAAAAATGCCTTTACATCCATTGGGCTCAGGTCATTTAGCATTTTCGCCAACCTGACCTGCTCCTCTATATAAAACAGATTGGACACGTGCATAAGGCGCCCAGCCTGCTCACTAATTGCCCTTACCAGCTTTGGATGCGAGTGTCCGAGAGGGCAGGATGCAATCCCTGCAATCAGGTCTAAATAATCCCTTCCCTCAGAGTCCCACACCCTGGTTCCTTCTCCCCTCACCAGAGCGATAGGATATCTCGCATAGAGTTGAACAATGTACTCCTCGTCCAGCTTTTTTATTTCTTCAAATCTCATTCTTTCATCGCTCCCTACTCTGTTATCATTGTCCCCACACCTTCATCTGTAAATATCTCTAGGAGCAGAGAGTGTCTCTTTCTCCCGTCTATTATATGCACGCTCTTGACTCCCCTTTCAATAGCCTCTATAATCCCCTTGGTTTTTGGTATCATCCCTCCGCTTACTTCATCCCACTTCAGCTTCTCCTTCAGCTCCTTTGTCGTGGTACGGGATATAAGAGACTTCTCATCGTTTTCATCCTCTAACAACCCCGGAACATTCGTCATATACACGAGCTTCTCAGCCTTCAGCTCCTTTGCGATTGCAGATGCAAGATCATCTGCGTTTATATTTACTGCCCTTCCCTCCTCATCCAGCCCGATAGGTTGTACTACTGGTGTGTACCCCTGTTCTAAGAACCCCAATAAAACCGATTTTTCTACAGACTTTATACTCCCCACATTTCCAAGCCTTTCTATCCTCCTTGATCTGACCATCCCCCCGCTTTTGCCTGTAATTCCAATAGCCTTGCAGTCCAATCTCTCCAACTCCTCAACTATCCTTCCATTTATCTTCCCAAGAACCATCATTACGACCTCAAGGGCTTCATCACTTGTATGCCGCAATCCCTCAACGAATCGAACTTTGATCCCCAACCTTTTGCTCAACTCTGTTATATCCTTGCCCCCACCATGCACTATAATAACATTGATTCCAACGAATTTTAGGAGCGATATGTCCTGCAGGATTTCCCTCCTTGTTTTTTCATCCACCAGCAGGCTCCCCCCTATTTTCACCACGAACACCTTCTCCTTGAACTTCTTTATATACGGCAGTGCCTCCACAAGCACCCCTATCTTATCCATCCTCCTCAGCTATAACTTGCATTAATTTTCACATACTCGTAAGATAAATCCCCTGACCAGGCCCGTGCCTCTCCATCCCCAAGACCTAGGTCCACCACGATCTCTATCTTATCATTTTTCTTCATAAGATCCTCTATCCCCTCTTTATCCACCTCCATAGCAGCGCCGTTGTACAGGAGTATCTTCTTCCCTCCGATCCCATACCATATCTTCATCCTCTCCATATCTATCTCAGCCCCAGAATAGCCAACAGCAGCCGCCACTCTCCCCCAGTTTGCGTTATTCCCAAACACAGAAGTCTTCACAAGCATTGAGTCTGCAATTGCGTGAGCAGCTGCTCGTGCCTCCCCCTTATTTTTTGCTCCCACTACCCGTATTTCCACTAATTTATTAACCCCCTCTCCATCTGCGATCAGCATCCCGGCTATCTCCTCCAGGAATATCCGCAGAGCTTCTGCAAATCCGTCAACCCTTTTATCCCCAACAGATACCAAAAGGACAGTATCGTTAGTGCTCATATCATTATCCACCGATACCATGTTCAGGGTTTCATCGACTGCTTTTCTGAGAACTCCTCCCTCAAACTCAGCATCGGTTACAATAAAGCACAGCATCGTTGCCATATGTGGGTGAATCATGCCAGATCCCTTGGCAATTCCCGCTATCTTGAATCTTCCGAAATCCATACACAATTCCTTCGGTCGTGTGTCAGTTGTCATTATCGCCTGTGCAGCCTTTGAACTATTTTTTCCAAGGCTCTTGACCCCCTCTTCAATTTGCTTCTTAATAAGGCTCGTGTCTAGATATTCACCGATGATTCCTGTAGATGCTATTGCTACATTCTTTTCGTCAATTCCCAACTCCTCCGCAGCCTTCCATGCAATACTCTCAGCATCCCTTAACCCCTGCTCACCAGTAGCACAATTTGCATTTCCAGAAGTAGCAACTATCGCTTGAATCCCGTTTTTTATCCTTTCTCTGGTGATTTGCACTGGTGCGGCGGACATCCTATTTGTGGTGAACACTCCCTCTGCCTTGCATACCTGATCAAATACTATCAGCGCTAGTCCGTTTTTTCCGTTTCTTATCCCTGCGGTTTTGACATTTAGATTATCTAATCCTCCTTCCAAAATTTTCATTGCTTATTTTATTGCATTTTATAACTAAAATACGGGTATTGCTTCTTGTCTCCTCTCCGCCACTATTTTTATACCACTATCCTCAAATACACTGGTTGTTCTCAGGGCAGGTCGGTGTTAACTAGCCTGTACCGAGTTCGTCCGATTTTCGGAGATCTACCAAACCTCATAGAAAGGGGAAGTACCACTATTGTGATCCAAAATTAAAATGGCACGGATGCACGCACGAAAAAAGGGAAAGAGCGGAAGCACAAAACCCTTGCTTTCGCACTACGATAAGTGGTTGGAATATAACAAAGAAGAAATAGAGAACCTGGTTGTAGAGTTGGCCCGATCTGGAAACCCTCCATCGAAAATCGGGATTATCCTCCGGGACCAGTACGGGATTCCAGATGTTGCTCTAATCACAAAGAAAAAAATAACGCAGATCTTGGAGGAGCATGAGCTAGCTTCTCCTCTTCCCGAAACGCTCACTAATCTGCTAAAACAAGCTCTTAAGCTCAGAAAGCATCTAGAGAGGAATCCAAAGGATCTAAGCAATAAGCGTGGCCTGCG
>JAOZPI010000028.1 GCA_029932835.1 archaeon
TTCTCTCCTTCTTTATCTCTTCTACAATGGCGTTTATCTCATGCTTACTGGCCTTTAGCCTTCCCAAGACATACAGGTAGGCTTCCACTAGGCCCTCTATGCTTAGTACCCTCTTCTCCCGCCTCTCTATCAACTCCTTGACATACAAGTCTACCAGCTTATAAGAGATTTCTTCCTCCCATCCGGGCGTACTGCTTGCATTCTTGTCCATATAATATTTTCCAGCTCAAGCACTAAAAACAATTTAATAGAAGAGCCCTTCAAAATAAACGATGACACGGCCCTCTTGGGATGAATATTTTGCACAGATATGCGAAGATGTTGCTGCTAGGTCTACCTGTATTCGAAAGAACCGGCAGTTTGGCGCAGTTATAGTAAACGACAAACACGAGATAATAGCAACAGGATACAACGGGGTTGTAAGGGGGGCTCCTCATTGTGAGGACATTGGGTGTATCAAAGACAAGTTAAATATAGAGTCTGGTATGGGACACGGGATATGCCCAGCTGTTCACGCAGAGATGAACGCATTGATACAGGCAGGCAATCGCGCACGAGATTGTACTATGTATGTGAATGGGGACCCCTGCAAAATATGTGCTCGTTTGATAGTGAATGCTGGGATAAAAAAGGTTGTGATCTCTGGAGAATACTCTGACAAAGAGGGGGTTGAGATAATGAAAAGTGCCAATATTGAAGTGGTCCATTTAAGAGACTTCATAGAGAGAAAAAGGGATTCTACAGAGAGGGCAGAAAGAGAGAAGGAGTCTAAAGAGGGGGAGCAAGAATCTGAGGAGAAGGGAGATAAATAAAGGGAGAATGATTCTTATTATAGGACTTGCTGGGAGAATAGCCTCTGGTAAGGGCACTGTAGCCCAGTATCTCATAAAAAAATACAATGCCAAGCAGTTTGTTTATTCCGATATACTAAGGGACATTTTGAAAAGGCTCTACATCCCTATAACAAGAGAGAATCTCCAAGACCTTGGAAAGTCCCTACGGGCTGGTTTGGGTCCAGACGTCCTCGTGAACGCTATGAAGGGAGATCTAATGACAGGGAAGGGTGAGCTGCGTTTGGTGGATGGGGTTAGATATGTGAACGAAGTGGAGATGCTGAGGACCTTCCCCCACAATATTCTTATCTTCGTCGACGCCCCTCTAAAACTACGATATGAACGGGCCAAGGAGCGCGGCGTCAGGGGAGAGGAATCCCTGACTCTTGCAGAGTTCAAAAAACTGGATCGTGCAGAGACGGAGAGGGAGCTTGATAGGGTGAGGAGTATGGCAGATTACATAATTGATAACTCTGGTACATTGGAGGAATTGTACAAGCAGGTGGATGATTTATTTGGTGCGTAATCTCTTATTTTTTATCTTTTTTTGTAATATTCTATGCAAAATGCCTAGGAGAAGGCCACAGCCTCGGAAAACACCCCCCTTTAGCGTATTAAATGGGGAAGAGCTTAAGAAGCTTTTACGCTCTTCAGAAGGGCGAGTTCCCTACTTTCTTCGGAAGGGGGGCAGAGTCATAGAATTTGCTAATTTGGGCGACACTCATGCAAAATACCTGAAAAAGATAAACAAACGGCCTAGGGACTTTGACGGTATGGGTTACTTCAGGCTGACCAGGGCGGGAGGAAGGCCTGTACTTTTACATTACCCCTTCTCTTTATGCTTTATAGAGGAGGAATTGGAGGGAGACAGGATTTTTGCCAGCTCTCAGCGCAAATCCCATGGGGTCCGGGACTGGACACCTCCTCTGCATCACAAAACTGCAGGAAAGGTCGAACAAACTTTACAGAATCTCATAGGCGAAATATCAAAGGGATCCAAAATTCCGGAGATCAAGAGGGTATCCTATAGTGAGTATAAAAAAAGCTCATTAAATTTAAATCATTCAAAGCAAAGTTTACACGATAGGTCGCATAGACCTGTGATGTCTCCAGATACTCCCTCGTGGAAAAAGTGGGAGGGGGGGTAACCCCTTGATGGACTCACCTTCGTCGTCACAAGCCTGCTGGAAGCCCTTGTTAACGCCAGCATCTTCCCTAATCTGTGTTTTCTTGTCCTCCAAGTGTTATAACCCTCTCCACAATCTTGGAGAATTCCCCTTTACCCCCTTCAGCGATGGGCTTTCCAGTGTCTCCGGAAATAGCTATTTTCCTGTCCATAGGTATGCTCCCAAGAAAAGGGATATGCATATTATCTGCCACTTTTTTTACATTTCCACTGCCGAATATATCCCCGCTCATGTTTTCAATAAGCCCTAATACCTTCACGTTGAGGCTCCTTGCAAAACCTATGCACTTCTTCACATCTAGAAGGGCAACCTCCTGCGGGGTGGATACAATTATAGCCTCAGCTGGCTTTTTCACCAGTTGCGCGATGCTGATTGCTTCGTCTCCTGTCCCTGGGGGCAGATCCACAACCAAGAAGTCTCTCTTTTCCCACTCTACATCATTTAAAAACTGGGCTATGGCCTTATGTTTAAGTGGCCCTCTCCACACAATGGGGGTATCCTCTCTCTCCAGCAAAAATGCCATAGACACTACGTCCAGATTTTTGTTGTAACTAACAGGCATTATCCTTCCATTTGCGTATTGCAGGGTTTTTCCTCCTAGACCAAGCATCTTGGGTACGTTTGGACCATGGATATCTACATCTAAAAGTCCTACTTTATACTTCTTGGAGAGTGCAACAGATAGATTTACAGCTACGGTTGTTTTCCCAACGCCTCCCTTTCCGCTCATAACCAGCAGGCTTTTCATCCTTTTTCTCTTTACCCCCTATCTCCTTATCTTAACAGCCCCCTTACTATAGCGTTAATCGCTTCTTCTTCGCTCAATCCTCTTGCCATAAGCGTCTCTATTTCTCTTCGGTTTATCCTCCCTATAGCTGCTTCGTGTGTTACAGTTGCTAACGGGTTTTTAACACTTATTATCGGAGTGGAGCTTGCCCTAGTTTTATCTCCCTGCACAACCTCTTGGCAGTCTATATGCCCTCTGGTGTAGGGAGCATTCCCCTCGATCTCCCCCAAAACGTTTCCTTCTGCCCTGTCTGTAAGTACAACACGGGTCTTTGCAGTTCCCTTGGCATAGGCGCCATTGAGGTGGAGGGAATCCCTAATATCTATCCTGTCTCTTCCCCTTCCATAAACCTTGGCGATGATCTCGCACACGCTTTTCTCCAGCTGTTTCAGTTCGTAGTCTATATTCAACAGGCCAACCCTTCCTGTGGTGAGCTTGAATTCCTCAAATAGCTGCGCACCCTCTCCGATTTCTCCCCTTAGCCTTGGATAGACCTTGGTTCCTCCTTGTTCAGAATGATAATGAGTCTCTATGTACTTCATCACTCCTCCCCTTGCGACATGTACTAACGAATCCATAATGTGTTCTACCCTTTCAGCATTCGGAAAGGAGCAGTGGGCAATAAAGCTTACTCTGGCCCCCTCCCCTATAAAAAATTCTGAATTGATGACCTGTCTGCCCCTGTTCTTTAGGACACCAAAGCATAGGTGTACCGGTCTTTTTATGTTCGCTCCCTTGTCAACCCTCACCACCACATTTACCCCCTCTTTTGTAGTCCTTTCATCAATATGCAGCCCTCTTGTCTCATTCTTCCCCAATACCTGATTTCCATCTATTACCAGAGCACCAGTCTGCGGATCGAATAGTTCCCTCTCATCCAGCCCCGTTTTCTTATAGGCTTCTACAATCTCCTTAAACTCCTCTGAATACTTCATTATTTGAGCACCCCCTCGTCCACATCCCCTACATGATCGCATTTCTTGCACACACGTCCAAAGAAGCTTGTTACCTCCCCTATATCCCCCTCTTTGACTATGATTCCATTGCAGAGAAGGGAAACAGAATCTGCTATTTTTGACATCTTTTCGTTGTGTGTTATCAGGAGGACGGAGCTCCCCTCTCTCTTCAACCTCTTCACCACTCTTTTTATGACATCTATTGATGCCATGTCTATCCCTGAGTCCGGTTCATCTAGTATCACAAGTTTTGGATTTATGGAAAGAACCGATGCCAGTTCTATCCTCTTTCTTTCCCCACCACTTAGGTTCTCGTCCACACTTCGGTTTAAATAAACCCTCGGGTCTAATCCTACCAGCCTCAGCAGTTCATCTGGAGGCGTTCCATATCCGAGGCTTAGGTACTCTCTAACACTAATCCCCTCAAAGTTGGCAGGTATCTGCCACGCGAGTGTTATCCCAAGACGGGCTCTTTCTGTTACAGACAGGTTTGTTATGTCTCTGTTCTCGAACAAGACCTTGCCTCGTTGGGGCTGGTATCCTCCAAGTCCCATAATGATAGCCGCAATAGTAGTCTTACCTGTTCCATTTACCCCTATTATTGAGTGAATTTCTCCATCCCTTACCACCATGTTGACTCCCTTCAGAATCTCCGTGCCATCTACCGAATAGTGAATATCTTTAAGTCTTAGCATGGATCAATCGCTTTGGCTCTCTAATGCAGTTTCCAGAATAAAAATAACCGAGATTATAACTCTTTTCCCATGTACACCCCAACCCTCTCATATCCAAATCTACGGTAATAGTCTCTAGCTCCTATACCACTTATAACCCTGATTTTGTTCATTCCCCACTCCTCTCTGGCAATTCTCTCGGCTTCAGAGAGCAGTTCTTTTCCATACCCCCGGTGCTGCCATTCGTCTCGTGGTTTATCGCCGATTTCCACCATCGGCCCGTATACATGTAATTCTCGTATGCCTGCAGCTTCTCTTATCTCCTCTCTGTGTGCTTTCTCGCTTGGTTTTCTGAGCCTTAGGAACCCAATGAGGAGATCGTTGGTTGTCTCCTCAAAGCTTAGAAATACCTCCACACCCCCAGCAGCCCTATACTCCCTTCTAACAAGTTCTATTGATCCTATATCTGGTTCTATCCCCTCCTTTGCGCACCTTAATCCAACCTCCCTGCATCTGATGCATCTGCATCTCCATCCATGCCTCTTCATTTCCTCTTCTACTAACTCCCGTAGGTTTGATTTCACTACCCCATCCACGACCAAATCCACTGGAATGTCCCTTTGTATCCGTATTACCCGGACCCATGGAGGTATGTCCTTCTTTATCCTGGCTATTACCCGAACTGCTTCCTCCGTGCTGTAAGGTTTATATTCCCCTCTCTTCCACATCTCGTACAACCCAGTTCCTTTTAAGACTAAACAGGGGTAGAACTTAAGCAGATCTGGTTTAAACCGTTCGTCTTCAAAGAGCTGTTTATACATCTTTACATCCTCCTCCTCTGTGGAGAAGAGTCCTGGCATCATCTGGTATCCTACCTTTAGAAGGGCATCTCTAGCCATCTGCGTCGCAATAGCAACATCCCTGACTGTATGCCCCCTCTTTACCTTTTCATACACCTCATCCCTCAGGGTTTGCACTCCGAGCTCTACCTTCGTCCCTCCTAAGCGCAGCATAGTGTCTATTTCCCTCCTCCCCGAATAGTCTGGTCGCGTTTCAAAGGTCATACCGATGCACCTCACCCCCGCCTTCTCGTTCTCCCTTTGTATCTCCTCTAAGTTTCTTCCATTCTCCCTCTCCTCCGGGTAATCATTCATAGCCCTGAGGCACTCTCTGACAAAGTATTCTTGGTATTCATAGGGCTCTGCAGGAAGGGTCCCACCCATAAGTATTAACTCACATTTGTCTATTGGATGGCCTATCCTGTCTAACTGTTCCAAGCGTGCGTGCACCTGCTTATATGGGTCGTAGTGGTACATAATGGCTCTTCGAGTTGCTGGTTCCTTTCCTGTATAAGATTGGGGCACATCTACATCAACCCCACCGGGGCAGTATATACACTTTCCATGAGGGCACCTTGATGGTCGTGTCATTGCCGCTATTACAGCGACACCTGACATTGTTCGTGTCGGTTTTTTCTGGAGGAGCGGAAGTAGATCTTCCTCTTCATCATCAGATGCGTACTCGAGTATCTCGGAGTTCTTTGGAAACCTCCCAAGTTTATATTTGGCTGCAAGGCGTGCTTTTTCCCTAGAAAGATTTGCCCTGTCCTTTATCCTCCCTTCTAATATCGCTTCTATTATCTCTCTAGCCAGGCTTTTGATGTTTCCCCTCATTTTAGTGCTTGTGGTTTTTTCATCTCTGCTCTCTGTCCACTCTGCCTCCTATAAGTTTAATAGCATCAATATGAAAATATAAGGTTGTGGAACGACGAGGAACAGATCAGATAAAGAGGGGATTTGCGAAGATGGTGAAGCATGGGGTCATCATGGACGTTACTAATGCAGAACAGGCCAAGGTGGCAGAGGAAGCTGGGGCAGTGTCTGTCATGGCTCTAGAGAGGGTACCTGCGGATATCCGGGCACAGGGGGGGGTAGCCAGAATGGCGGATCCTCTAAAGATAATAGAAATTATGGACGCGGTTACAATACCTGTTATGGCGAAGGTTCGGATAGGACATACTGCCGAGGCACAGATACTGGAGGCTCTTGGAGTGGATATGATTGATGAGAGCGAAGTGCTCACACCTGCAGATGAGGAGCACCACATAGATAAATCCAAGTTTACTGTTCCCTTTGTATGTGGAGCTAGGGACCTAGGGGAGGCTCTTCGTAGGATAAATGAAGGAGCGGCCATGATTCGAACAAAGGGGGAAGCAGGCACTGGAAATGTTGTAGAGGCTGTGAGGCATATGCACAGAATAAATGACGAAATAAAGAGGATTCAGGGTATGGCAGAGAGGGGAGAGCCGCTTGATGAGATAGCCACTAGCTATCGTGTTCCACTGGATCTTGTGGAAAAAACAGCAAAATTAGGGAGATTGCCTGTTGTTAACTTCGCAGCTGGGGGCATTGCCACCCCCGCAGATGCTGCTTTGATGATGCAGATGGGGGCTGATGGGGTGTTTGTTGGAAGTGGCATATTCAAGTCGAAGGATCCAAAAAGGATGGCTCGGGCCATAGTTCAAGCTGTTCTTAATTATGATAAACCAGAAAACCTCCTGGAGGTTTCAAAGGGGCTGGGGGGAGCGATGGAGGGGCTTGATATTCGGTCTATGGAAGAGAAGGATAAGCTCCAGCACCGTGGGGTTTAGAGGGTATATCAACCTGTGATGATTATTGGTCTTCTAGGTATTCAGGGGGATCTGGAGGAGCATGCGGAAGCAACGAGGAAGGCATTTTTATCTCTTGGGCTTGAGGGGAGGGTTCTCCTAGTCCGGACCCCTGAAGAGTTAAGGAGAACAGATGCTTTGATTATCAGTGGTGGTGAGAGTACTACGATGTGGAAGTTGCTCAAAAAATCCGGACTTTTTGAGGACCTTCGCATGTATCAGAATCCCCTATTTGGGACCTGTGCCGGCCTGATCCTTCTGGCCTCCGGTGGTGTTGGTGATTCAGAGAAAACAGGACAGGAATTTCTCGGAAAAATAGACGCTGTGGTAAACAGGAATGCGTTTGGAAGACAACGGGAGAGCTTTTCTGTGGATATAGAGTTTGACGACTTTTCCTCCCCCTTCCATGCCGTATTTATACGGGCGCCGGTAATAGAATCTCTGGGACCAAGAGGAGAGGTTTTATCTACATATAATGGCAAGATAGTCGCTGCGAGGCAGGATCATGTTCTAATCACTGCTTTCCATCCAGAGCTGACTGACGATGTGCGAGTTCATGAGTATTTCATAAGGATGGCAGCCTCGTCCAAGTAATTAACCAGTTATTTGCCTTGCCCCCCTGGAAAACCGTCCGGAGAGTTTTTATCAAACCTAGAACCATTGATTTAGGCTTGACTGACTCACATTCTGGTTGTAGGCCTCTTCTAGCCTCCTTATCCCCCTCTCTACGCGCATCTCCGAAAAGTTGTGTTCATCTATTAGTAGCCTTCGGATAGCCTCACTGTTTGGTTTCCTCCACCTCAGCTCATACCTCTCCTCCACTCTTGGCTCTAAAAACAGCTTTCTTATCATCTCATACTTGGCTCCCAACGCCTCTTTGTATTCCTCCATCTTCCCCTCTTTGACTATCTGGTACCCCCTCTTTGGTCCTATCCCCCTCACCCCTCCCACATTAAAATCTGTCCCTACAAGTATTGCTATATCCACTAACTCTTCCCTCCCGATTCCAAGTTTCTGGAGGTTTTCCTCTAAATCTATCTTCTCCAAGTTGAACTTCTCCTGCATTGTGAGGTTTCTTATGAGTATTGGTGATCCAGCAAGCAGAGAGTCATAATCCTGCGATGCTGTGGCGTACACATCCCCTTTTATGCACATATGTGCGCACTGAACCTCCCCCTCACTTGGAGCCTGAACCTGTGGCATTCCCATAGCTCCTATAAGCCTCTTTGAGTCCTCTATCATCTCCTTAGTAAACCTGGATGTCATAGATGCATACTTCCTAGCACTCTCTAGATCCCCTCTCTCCTTCGCTTCTGCCCATTTCTCTTCTGCGCTTTCCTTTCTTTCTTTCCTCTCTTCCAGTTCCCTTCCCTTCAGCTCTGGGGGTTTGCCATCAAAAACATAACATGGCTTTATCCCGTTTTCATATATGCGGATGCTGCGATAAAACAATCCACTGAGGTGGGAGGTAATTCGTCCCTTTAAGTCCATTAGTGGGGTCCCATCTGGCTGTCTTATTGTAGACAAAAACTGATAGAGGGTGTTCATTGCATCCACTGCTATCCTCTTGCCTCTCAGCTCCCCCCACTCAATCTCATGTCCAACAATTAGTTCTCTCAGGTTTACTCCCATTGTAGTATTGCAATTGGTATGGTGTATTATATATACTAATCTTCAAAAAATATGAAATGGGTTCTCTGAATCCCCTTCCTTCGTCGAAGAGGGAGAGAAATAGGTATTTGGTTTACAAGGTTGTATCCCCACATCCACTTACGGCAGAGCAGATGGGACGTGCTGTATGGAAATCCGCTCTCTCGCTGTTTGGCGAATTTGGAGTTTCTCAGCTTTCCCTCAAAATCATTGAATTCAATGAAAAAGAGCAAAAGGGTATAATAAAAGTAAATCATCTCTCGGTGGACAAGGCCCGCTCGATTCTGTCTCTTATCAAGGAGGTAGACCATGCTCCTGTCCTAATTTATACAATAGGTGTGAGCGGCATCCTAAAGAGAGCTAGAAAAAAATGGATGTGATCACCACCCTCTAGACCCCTCATAGGTCTGCATTTTCCCTATTGAACCATTCTCTGATTACCGCCTCAGCGGGTTTGTTCCTATATTCCCACCCTCTGTACACCGGGAGGAAATACCCATCTGTTTCATTCCATGTCCTCCTAAAGACCATATCATAAAACTCGGCCTGCGCTTTAAAAGAAACGGTAAAAAAATCGGCTGGCCACCCCCTCGAATTGTTTTTCATGTTCTCTGAGGCTATCGGCTCCCATGGATAGTAGTCTGGCCCTGTAAAAGCACCCGCGTTGAAGAGAAGGTGTCCAAGTCCTGGATAGTTCGACTTGAGCGCTAAAAATTCTTCATCGACCATCTCTTCAACCCATCCCGGGTGATCGGCAATATCCCTTGTGCACGTAAGACCCCCATCTGCAACATAGTCATACCCCGTTAGATTATACCTGTGCTCTTTGGCACCTTGGACTTCAAAGGCTATTTTTCCCTTGTAAATTCCCCTAATCCTCGGAAGTATTTCTTGTGCCCATTCTGAAACAGCGCTGTCATTTTTATATCCCAGCATCTGTGGTTCGTTAACAGGACAAAACATCTCAACTCCATGTTTTTCAGAAATAACTGCCCACTTCAATACGAGGGGTGTGAGCTTGTCTAGCAGATCCTTTCCCTTTCCCTCAGGAGATTCTGGATCCATCCCGCTGTCCGGATTCGCAGGGTTCAGGACTAAAAATGTGCCAAGGCCGTTCCTATGGAAATCATCTATCGCCTCTTTTATCTCCTCCTCATCCTCACAAACATAGAAGCTGTCTCTCTCCCCCCTTTTACACACCTTGACTCCAATTGCGACAGTATTTATACCGTCTAACCTCAGGTTATCAATGTCTTCTAAGGATATTTTGACTTCCCTCAGAAAAGGCATCCATACCCCCCTATACTGTGTTATCTCTATCTCAGGAACCTTAGTAATGGCATAATCCTCTTCATAATCTACATGTTTTTGCGTGGTCTGCCACAAGACGTAAAGGGTGCTTATCACAACAAGGACCACCAAGATCAGCACCTTTTCCATAATAAAGGACTATCCCCTATTTAAAAAAGTCTACTTAAAAAAAGCCCCGTCTATCCTGGGGCCTCCCTCCTATACCACTTGGCAATTACCTGTTTTGCCCTATCATTGTCTCTGAACCTAAACTCTAGGTTTGACCAACCAAGGAAGCAGTATCCCTCCGTTTTTCCCCATGTTCGATTTAGCACCTCTCTGAATATCTCTGCCTGTGTCTCTTTATCCACCTTCGATCTCTCCGCCCCGAGCTCTCCAAAGAAAAATCCATCTAATTTGTGTTCGTCCCTTATCTTCGTCCCTACCCCCACCGCTTCGTCTATATAAGCCTCCAACTCCCTATAATTTTTATCCCCCCACATAATATCAAACGCTAGATAATCATACTCTCCCACATCCTCCACTTCTTGAATCCCCCCTATCTTGAGCACAAGACCCCCCTTAAAATAGCTGTGCAAATCTTGTGTCGTGTTTATCCATTTTAAGAGATCCTTCTCTGTCCTAAACATAAGATTCGGTTCATTTAGAGGGGAATAAAGCTCAACCCCTTCCCTTTCCCCTATCTCTGCCCACTTCGTTGCGATTTTGTGGAGAGCCTCTATATCCCCCTCTCCGTATACAAAAGAGGGGTTTCCCTCTATATCTGGTTTTCCACCGGCATTCACCTCTAAGAAAACCGCAAGTCCAGCATTATGAGCTTTCCTGATAAGATTAACTATCACAAATTCCGGGATGTCCACTTCTATCTCACCCTCCCCCTTGCGGATGTACTCAGGACATATCCGGATCCCATTTATCCCAAGATCCTTGAGGTCGTTTAGTTCTCTCTCGTCAAGTGAATACATGCAATTCTCTGCTGATACAAATTTCAAAAAACTCAGATTCTTTCTTTTATACCCCTCCTTTTCCCGCTCTTCCTCCCTCATTGGGCTTTGGTTCGCATTCTCCATCTGCATTGTTTCTCCCCCTTCTATCACCACTTCCTTGTTGTTTCCTTCCTGAGGGCTCATGCTTCCCTTTGTTCCTCCTTTCGGTAAAAAGGCGAATAGAGCCAGTACCACTAATACCAAAACTATTATCACAGCGATCACAATCTCTAATTTCATTGTATTTTTCTTAGCACTTATACTCATTAAAAGCCTTCTCTATCCCACCTATAACTCATACCCCATCTAGTTTCATTCTCCCGTACCCTCCCATAACCAAAATGTTGTTTTTATATACTTTGTTTCAAACTATACGCTGTTTCTCAGCCTAAT
>JAOZPI010000077.1 GCA_029932835.1 archaeon
TGGTGCGACTTTACTGCCTTGCTGTCATGACACTATTCAAGGTGTGGAATGAAGTGGATGGCAGACACTTATCTAAGATGGGTTATAGACAAGGCTTATAGGTACCTCCTTCCTGAACACATATCAACACATGAAAGGTACAGGTTATGGGAGGAGGAATACACAAATGCACATATAATGAGGGATGATAAGATTATAATGAGGGGGAGGATAAAGAGACATCCAATGTGGAAGGAGGGGCTAGCTTATGTGGTGGTTCCACTTATATGGCCGCATGCGGAGTATATAATGGCGTATAACGATTACAAAGAGGCATTTCTGTGAGTGGGGGAGGGGAGCGGGCGCATCTCCAAAACAAAGAGGCGTTCAAAAAAGAAGGACTTCTTTTCCAAAAGGCACATGGAAAATCCTGGAAATGCGGGAGGGGATTCGGTCCTAGAGGAAACAAGAAGTAATATGCGACCAGAGGGATTAAGAAATCTAGGAGCTGAGCTCAGAAAGGGAAGTATCACAGAGAGACCAGTTCTCCCCCCATGCCAAGCAATAGATTCCAGATCATGTGGCTCTTCGTCTGGGGTTGGAACATAAGGTGGGTTAAAAACAATCAGATCATAACTCCCTCGAACATTTTCAAAGAGGTTGGAATGGACAAGGGTCACAGGAACACCAATCCTCTCTGCTAACTGCCTCGTTGCCTCCAGAGCGTAGGGGTTTATATCAACTGCTGTTACTTTCGCACCCCGCTTCGCCATTTCTACCGACAGAATTCCGCTACCTGTTCCCATATCTAGGGCAGGCATACCCTCCTCTATGTTTATCTTCTGCAGGGCATCAAGCATCAAAAAAGAGTCTTCATCCGGCTGATAGACCAGATCGTCCATATCTTTTTATTTCTGGATACTCTAACTAAAAAACAAGCGGCCGTGGTGTAGTCTGGTATCACTTGGGCCTTCCATAATTTGCCTATAGGTTGGAGAGAGCCCAAAACCCGGGTTCGAATCCCGGCGGCCGCACTACAGCCTTTTAGGAAAAGGCTGGTGAATGGGTTTTTTATATGCGTATAGCCCTAATTTAATTGATGACCCGCTCTCCGGCTACGTTGGTTGTTCTGTTTCTACTCATAGCTTTGGGAATCGCAAGCACTTCAGCCGGATGTCCATATGGAAAAACACACCTAACCGGACCATACACTAAGGTGAATATACTGAACAAGGACGGGGTGATGCAGGGATACAAGCTGGTGGACGAACCGTTTATTGTAAAGGTTATCCGGAGGAATGAAGACAAGAGCGAAACCCCACTCCAGAACAGGGAGGTAAAGATCTACACAGGGAGGGAGGGGGACGGAAATATGGTACTTGTTGCGAGTGGAACTACAGACGCTAACGGGGAGTATAAATACACTCCATCAAAGGTAGGATGGTACACCATTAAATGCGAAGGAAAGGAGCTGGAATTAGAGATCAAGAAGCTGTACAACAGCCCAACAGATTTTGGAGCGGTCTGTGGTAATGGAATATGCGAGTCTGATAAGATGGAGAACTACGAAAACTGCCCAGAGGACTGTAGCGTCTGCGGCGATGGAAGATGCGAGGGAAATGAAAACAAGGGGAACTGCCCGGAGGATTGTGTGATCTGCGGGGATGGGGTATGCGATGAGGGGGAGTATTGGCCAGGGGGGTGTTCCTGCCCAGAAGACTGTATAATCTGCGGTGACGGGATATGCGACACCGCTCATGGAGAGAACGCAAGTGGATGCCCGGAGGACTGCAAGGGGGAAGAAAAGGGAAGAGACACGTTGGGGGGGATAATATATGTGTTGATAGGGGCAGGAGCTGGAGCAGGAGGAATTGCCTATTATATAGCCAGGGGAAAAAAGAGGGAAAGTGAAGGGGAGGGGGAAGAGAGCGGAGTTGAAGAAATAATCTCAGAACTGTTGGATACAGGAGTCCCAGAAAGCAGGATAAGAAAGAAGCTTTTGGAGTATGGAGTAGAGGACGAGAGGGCCAGAGAGATGATAGAAAAGGCAAAAAAGAAGCGAGAGGATTAGAGGGGAGGATTTATTTCTAATCAGGGCGAGCCCCAATATGGGTTAGAAGGCTAGGGGGATTGACCACCACAAAGCATTCTGATTATTTCCCTAGTAGAAGCAAATTTAGAGAGGGGCATCTTGGCAATACGGACAATTCGCGCTTTGAGTCCAATATCGGTAAGATCCTGCTGGAGCTCCTCTGCGTTCACATTCTGGTCATAACCAAGAGCGATAATATCTGGTTTTATTTTGGGGAGCAGTTTTAGCTGGTTCTCCTCATCGCCTATATAGACGCGATCCACACACCGGAGGGATTCAATGACCCTAGCCCTCTGCTCCTGAGGCAAAACAAAGCCTGCTTTTTTTCTGGAAGCGATTTTATCAGAGGCGACTATCACAACCAATTCGTCTCCAAGCTTCCGTGCCTCTTCAAGAAAGAAGATATGTCCGGGATGGAGGATATTAAAAACACCAGTAGCCAGGACCCTTGTTATCTCAGTTGCCATACCAAATTTATTATTAAGAACAGATAAATTAACAGCCATGAAACTTTCTGAGGTTGGTGAAAAGCAAACGCTGGCATGGGTAGAGGAGTTTTTAGGGAAACCCAGGGGCGTGGTTGTTGGGGTGGGAGACGATGCGGCAGTTGTGAGAATTGGATCTGAGTATGTGGCAATTGGAAGTGATATGATACAGGAGGGAAGCCACATATATCGAGGGATGACCAATTACCAAGCTGGGAGGAAGGCTGCTGTGGCTTGCTTTTCTGACCTAGCAGCAATGGGAGCAAAACCAAAGGGCTTTCTCCTTTCTGTGAGCATTAGTGGCGAGGAGGAGTTCTCAAAATTTAAGCAGATACTTAGGGGCGCTGAATCCGTATGCCAGGATGTTGGAGCGAAGTTTCTGGGGGGGGACATAAACC
>JAOZPI010000029.1 GCA_029932835.1 archaeon
CTCTGAGGTAATCGCGCATCTTATAAGAGATCTGATGAATGAGGGTCAGGGCCTTGAGACCTCCTTTCTTGGGACCCTGAGGAGGTTGCAAGGAAGTTTTGCTATACTTCTGATCCATGCTGATTTTCCGGACAGGATCCTCTTCGCCCGGAATGAGAGCCCATTGATGGTGGGGATAGGGAAGGGAGAGAATTTCTTGGCCTCTGACCTGCCTGCTATTCTACCAGAAACTACGAGGGTAGTGATGCTGGATGACATGGAATACGGCGTTTTGAAGGCAGACGGAGTGGTAGTCAGGAGTATCCGCACCAACAAGGAAATAAAAAAGCCAGTCATCAGAGTGAATATGGGGATTGCATCTGCTGAGCGGGGGGGCTACCCACATTTCATGCTCAAGGAGATATTAGAGGAATCCGCTGCAGTAAGAAACGCCCTGCGCGCCTACCCGGAGATAAAAAAGGCTGCCAAGCTAATCGGCAAGGGAAGCATATTTCTCGTGGGTTGTGGAACCGCATGGCACGCAGCCTTGGTTGGACAGTACCTCCTTCAGGACTATGGGCTTCTGGCATCTGCTGAGGTAGCTTCCGAATTTCGTTATTCTACTGCCAAGTGCGTAGACAAGAATACGACTGTTATCTCCTTATCCCAGAGCGGGGAGACTGCAGATACCATCGCTGCCGTCAAGGAGGCCAAGTCAAGGGGGGCAAGAGTAATCTCAATAGTAAACGTCGTCGGGTCCTCACTAACCCGCCTCTCTGATTACAATGTGTGCACATATTCTGGGCCCGAAATAGCGGTCGCTTCTACAAAGGTCTATCTGGGCCAACTCACCGCGCTTATCCTCCTCTCCCTTGAGATATTGCGAGCTCGCGGAAAAATTTCGGATTCTCAGGCCAGGGAGGTGGTCTCAGAACTATATGACATAGCTCCCAAAATAGATGAGATACTAGACAGCAGAGAGAGGATAAAGAAAGTAGCGACACTCTTGGAGAGGACGCAGGACTACTTCTACATCGCCCGGGGAATAAATTATCCAACAGCGATGGAAGGAGCGCTAAAGCTAAAGGAGATATCCTACCTGCACGCAGAGGCCTATCCCGGAGGAGAGCTGAAGCACGGTCCCCTAGCCTTAATGGAAAAGAAGGTGTGTGTTGTGGCCATAAATCCGCAAGGACCATTGAGTAAAAAAATGGAGTCCAACATAGAAGAGGCTCGCTCCCGAGGGGCTAGGATTCTTGAAATCTCTGAAGATGAGAACTTCTCGGTTGTTGATGAGGAGGGAAAGCCCTCCACCAGCCCAAATGGCACCCCCTCAAAGGAACTGAAAATAATGCTTCCAAAAACGATTCCCCTCTTGACCCCTCTTACGACAATAGTTCCCCTCCACCTCCTTGCCTACTATGTCGCACTCTCTAAGGGTCTTGACATTGACAAGCCCAGAAACCTGGCTAAGAGCGTTACTGTTGAGTGAACCGTTATTACCCCAGGATTTGATACAAAACTCCCTCACTAACTCTAATCTACTATGTATATCTCCCTAGGATTTCCTACAGAGTCGTAGGCCGCGATATCCTCAACCCCCCCATACGGGTATCTCACAATCAAATTCACATTTCCGGTTTTGGAGAACATGTTGAGGTCTGCTCCGCTTGGGTGGTTGTTCCTGGATGGGTGTGAATGCACTACGCCGATGACATCAGAATCCAAGGGCATCATATCAAGCCGAACGCTCGCGAACCTGTCTCCCTGAATAGTTCCGGGCAAAAGGAGGAGCTCCTTTATTCTGTTCCCCTCACCACGAATCATGGCGACGAATTCCCGAGGATGCGAGGACCTAGAGGCATGCAGTATGATCTCCAGCACATTTCGCGGTAATAGTATCGTGGATGGCATCGTCTCCATTTGCAAACCTTTAATACTAGACCAATAGGTCTCTCAGCCCCCTCTCCCATACCTCCTCTGCTTCCTTGAGGTCCACAGAAAAGGGGCCATAGGACAACTCTTTCCCCCCAACCTCCCCTATAATTTGGGCGCTTACCCCTCTCCCCCTTGCTCTCTCTACCACCCTCTCAGCTTCTGCTGAGGTCACCACAAACCTGCCGCTGGATTCCGAAAATAATTTTTCCGAGACCGTTATTTTTTCTGGCATAGATCCAATATCAACATCAAACCCCTTCCCACCAACAAATGCCATCTTTGCCAGTCCCACAGCCAAACCCCCCTTTGATAGGTCGTGACAAGCGGTTATGCTCCCGATATCGTTCAACTCCAAGATGAGGTCATCCACTGCCCTCTCCCTCTCAAAATCCACCACTGGTGCCATCCCCATCTCTTCTCTTGTGTCTCCAATAACTACTATACTCTCCCCTTTCTCCCTGAGTCCCATAGTCATAATCCTCTCCAATCTAACCCTCCCCAATACAGCCACTATTGGAGAGGGGGCAATCGGAGTCCCGTCAGCCTCATTGTAAAAGCTCACATTTCCTGAAACCACCGGAATTCCAAATGCTTTCAAGCCCTCTGCGATCCCTTCTACTGAGACCTTGAACTTCCAAAAGGCTTCAGGCTTTTCGGGATTCCCGAAGTTAAGGCAATCCACAGCTGCTATGGCCCTCCCTCCGACAGCTGTAACATTTCTAACAGCTTCTGCGACAGCACCCCTTGCTCCCATCACAGGATCCATTCTACAATGCTTAGAGTTGCAGCCGATTCCAAGAGCGATGCCCTCCCTGTCGCTGATCTTCAAAACCGCGGCATCCATCCCGGGTTTTATCACAGTTCTAGTCTGGACCTCATGGTCGTACTGCTCGTAGATCCATCTCTTGGATGCAATGTTGGGATCTGCTAACATCCCCATTAAAAAACCCTCATAGTCCTGGATTTTCGGTTTTTCTGGTTCTTTGCGTTTTCCCTCTTTGTATCTCCTGTGAATTGTTGGCGGGTTTGTTATGATCTCTACTGGCAGATCAACAACAATGCGCCCGTTATGCTTTACTATATATCTCCTCTCCTCGATAACCACCCCTACGCGTGCATGTTGGACTCCCCACTTGTCCAGTATCTTCTCTACCTCTTCCTCTCTTCCCCTCTTCACAGCCAGCATCATTCTCTCCTGTGTTTCAGATACCAGAATCTCCCATGGCTCCATTCCCTCCTCTCGGAGGTGCACCTTGCCAATATCTATAAGCGCTCCTTTCCCTCCCTTTGACACCATCTCCGAAGTAGCGCACACAAATCCACCTCCCCCCAAATCCTTACACCCGGAGACTGCTCCGGTTTCATATACCTCCATTAACGCATCTATCAGGAGTTTTTCAGAGAGAGGATCCTCGATCTGGACTGCTGGCCTGCTCTCCTCCTCGTTCTCTGACTTCAGCTCTTCAGAAGCAAAAGTAACTCCATGGATTCCATCTCTCCCTGTCTTGCTTCCAACGAGGAGGAGCGTATCCCCTACATTTGAGGCCACACCCCTTATGATCTTGTCCCTCTCCACCAGACCAACGCCCACTACATTCACTAATGGATTTTTATTAAAGCTCTTGTCAAACTCAGCATCCCCCCCAACCGTTGGAACCCCAATGCAGTTACCATAATCGGCAATACCCTTTACTATATTTTCAAAGAGGTATTTGGACCTCTCATCCCTGTAAATATCCCCCAGTCTCAGCGGGTCCAAGCATGCTATAGGGCGAGCCCCCTTTGATAATATATCTCTAACGATTCCTCCCACACCAGTAGCTGCCCCCGCTACCGGTTCTATCGCAGAGGGATGATTGTGCGACTCCATGGCAATGGCAATAGCATATCTCTCATCAAATCCGACAATACCGCAGTCGTCCCCAACCCCAAGCACGACATCTTTCCCCTCTGTCGGGAACAATTTCAGATATTCCCTGCTGCTTTTGTAAGAAGCGTGCTCTGACCACATCACATCTATTATAGCCCATTCTGTTTTGTTCGGTTCTCTCCCCAGCAAACTTCTTACTCGCCTTACTTCCTCCCTTGTTAGGGAAAGGCTGATTGGTTTCATTTTATGAAACGGTTTTTTTATTTTAGGGATATGCACCTCACCATAGATTCAAATATGCGCTTTCCATCCTCGCCACCCAATATCCCCTCGCTGGCCCTCTCTGGATGTGGCATCAATCCCATCACATTTCCCTCCTCGTTTGCAACTCCAGCTATATTCTCCATCGATCCGTTTGGGTTTTCCCCTGCATATCTCAGCGTTATCATATCCCTCCTCTCCATCTCCCTTAGTGTTTTTTCATCACAAACGTACCTCCCCTCTCCATGGGCTATCGGCATCCTGATAACTTCCCCTCTCTTGTAAAAGCGCATAAATACATTATCGTTATTCTCTACTCTTAAGTCCACCCATTTACAGACAAATTTAAGCCCAATATTTTTGGCGAGAGCCCCAGGGAGTAGACCAGCATCGCACAATATTTGAAAACCATTGCAAATTCCCAAAATTGGCTTTCCTTCTCTAGCCATTTTTTTTACTTGAGACATAATGGGCATTTTTGCAGCAATTGCTCCCGCTCTTAAGTGGTCCCCATAGGAGAACCCTCCTGGGATCACTAATCCATCCAAGTCTTCAAGATTTGAGTCTTTGAAAAAGACAGGTCTGGTCTCTGTTTTTATCGCTTCCCTCAACACGCGGATGACATCCATATCACAGTTTGTTCCAGGAAATTGCAGCACTCCTATCATATTCTATTCAATATGTATTGTATACTCCTCAATTACAGGATTCACGAGTATCCTTCTACACATCTCTTCTACCTCTCTTCTCGCTTTTTCTGCTGATTCTACATCCAAATCTATCAAAAACACGCGCTCTGTGTCGAAGCCTGAGATGTTTTTGTATCCAAGTAGCTCCAGACTTCGTTGGATGGTCTTCGCCTCTGGGTTTAGCAGGCCCTTCTTCAACCTAACTGTTATCCTTGCCCTCATTTTGAGTAGAATTTACTTTTGGGAAGATAAAAAACTGTTTTTCTTCTTTTAGAGCATAATAAAACCATTATGTCTCCCTCTAAAGGCCCGAGGCGAGGATCTGGGAAGAAATCGCCTAAACTCAAATCAAGCGATGCTGCATTGTTTAACCTTTCTGTGGCTGCGGAGCATTCCAATATGTTTCTGAAGCACCAAGAGAAGGCCGCTCTTCTCCATTCCCTCCTTACTGGTCAAATACCCTATGTGGTGTTTAATGTAAAAGAGGCCGAGAGCAAAAAGCAGGAGACCTTAAAGGAGGCTTTAAGGCACTTGGATCTCTCCAGATACTACCTCCATAGAGCGGCCAAGCATGCGAAGGGATTGATGATAGAAAGGAGAAATGTGAGGGAATTTCAGACTCTCTACCCTCTTATACGCTATACTCTTCTACACGAGATTGCTCCTCAGAGAAGAACCCTACGAGCACTCATAGATCAACAAAAAAGGCAACGCCCCAGACCTCCGGATTAACCCCCTTTCAAATCCCTAACCAGCCTTTCGACCTGTTCCACTGCTGTTCCTATGTACCCCTCTGGCTCCATTAACCCCTCCAATTCATCAGCGCTCATATACGCCCTCACCTCCTTATCTTCCTTCAGGATCTCCAAGAATTCCTTTCCTGTTTCATAAACCTTCATTGCGTTCCTTCTCACCACTTCATGCGCTCTTTGTCTCCCCATGCCTCTCTCCACCAATTCAACCATAATACGCTCTGCCATTATCAAGCCCTTTGTCATGTACAGGTTTTTCCTGATGTTTTCTGGCTTAAATTCCAGGTTCTTCAAAATCTCAATAGTCTTTACGAGCATGTAGTCAATGAGTATGCAGCTTTCTGGTATCAAAATCCTCTCTGGTGCTGAATTTGTCAGGTCCCTTTCGTGCCATAGGGGTATGTTGTCCATAGCAGCAAACGCATTTGCCCTTACTACCCTGCTAAGCCCGCATATTCTCTCACATAGTATCGGATTCCTTTTGTGGGGCATTGTAGAGGATCCAACTTGTTTTCCCTTTTTAAACCCCTCTGCTATTTCGTCTATCTCCGTTCTCTGAAGGTTTCGAATTTCCGTGTTTATCTTATTTAGCGTCTCTCCTATAAGTGCTATATTGAGGAGGAATTCTGCGTGTCGATCCCGTTGTATAACCTGATTTGATACCCGAACAGGGGTCAAGTTCAGATACTTCATTACTAGGTTTTGTATCCTCACTGCATGCTTTCCCAAGGCGGCTTGTGTTCCAACAGCCCCTGTCATCTGCCCTACCAGCACTCTCTTTTTGCACTGGTCTATCCTGTCTATATGGCGTTGTATCTCATCTGCCCAAATAGCGAATTTTAGCCCGTATGTAGTTGGAACTGCGTGCTGGGCGTGTGTTCTTCCGATACACACAGTCTTTTTGTGTTTTTCTGCCAGATCTAGGAGGACATCCCTTAACTTCTGCAGATCTTCGTCCAAGAATTTTACAAAGTCGCGTATTTGAAGTGCAAGCGCGGTGTCTGTTATATCCGATGAGGTGGCACCGAGGTGAATATACTTTCCAGCCTCCCCGCACTGCTCGGCATAGGCCCTCACCATTGCCATAAGATCGTGGTTTATCTCCCTCTCAATCTCCTTTACCCTGTCGACTGTGACATGCTTCGTAGATCCCTTCTCCTGAATGACTCTTGCCGCACCTTTTGGTATGTCCCCCACCTCTGCGTGTGCCCTTGCCAACGCGGATTCAACGTCCAGAAGTCTCTGTAGTCTGTTTTCTTCCTCAAATATGGCCCTCACCTCATCTCTCCCATACCTGCTCTCGATGGGATGCACACTCATAATTAATTTAGAAGAAGAAAAGACTTAAAAAGAAGAATATCTTCCCAAGGAGAAAAATTCCGATGCAACTAACCTCTTATCCCCCCTTCCTCATAACTTCATCTATATACCTTATCTGGGCTCTAAACCTCGGAATAAGGGATGAAATTTTACTCAAAACCTCTGGATTTGACTTAACCTCCGGCCTGGTTTGCATCTCCTCAAGCCTACGGAGATAAGATTTCAGCTTCTCCCTCTCCCTCTGCAGCTCTGTCTTTTTAAGTCCCCCTGAGGTCTCATTTTCTCTCCTCCTGCGGTATAAATGCGAAAGGGCGTGCCTTTCTTCCTCCTCTGCCTTTTTTACCTCCTCCATCATATCCTCTACCTTCCTCTCCCTCTTCTTGGCCTCCTCCAGCATCTTTTTGGCTTTTTCAATAGCCTCTCTATCTCCTGCACTCGGGCGCCCTTTGGATCGCCGTCCTCTTCTCGAGAGCCATGGCAATTTGAGTTGCAGTCTGATTCTCCGTCTCATCTTGAATGTAATATTTGCAACAAAAACACTAAAAACCACTCTAATTTTAAAATAATCTCCAATAGATAACTAGTGGAAATGAACCCCCTTGAGACAGCTAAGAAGATCAAGTCAATGGAGATTCGGGGAGCACTGGAAATAGCTTTAGCTGCGGTTGAATCTCTGAGGGACTATACAAAGGGCTACAGGGGATCTACTTTTATAAGGGATTTAGAGAAACAGGCGTCTCTCCTAAAAAAATCACGACCAACTGCGGTTTCTCTACCAAACGCAGTAGACTATGTCTTATACCTAGCCAAACACCACGACAGGCAAGAGCTGCCCGAGTTGATAGACAAATTTATGAAGGAACAGAGGGAGGCCTTATTCAAACTTTCTAAAATAGGTGCAAAGAGGATTGAGGACGGAGATATAATCCTCACGCACTGTAACTCAACTGCTGTCCTAGAGACCATAAGAGAAGCTGCAAAAACAAAGCGGATCCACGTTATATGCACAGAGACACGCCCAAGGAATCAGGGATACTTGACAGCATCTTATCTGGCAAAGCATAAGATACCAGTCACGCTTATCCTTGATTCTGCAGTGAGGAGCGCCATAGAACATTTTGGTGTGAAAAAGATACTTATCGGTGCTGATACTGTGGCTGCGAATGGTGCGGTGGCGAACAAAATTGGGACCTCCCAAATTGCTTCCATTGCGCACGAATTCAACATTCCCTTCATGGTAGCAACAGAGACCATAAAATTTTCTCCACAGACCTTTTTGGGGAACCTCATCGAAATAGAGGAGAGGGAGCATACTGAGATCCGTCCAAAGATGAGGGGCGTGACAATGTGGAACCCTGCTTTTGATTTTACGCCGCCGGAGTACATAGACATAATAATAACTGAAGACGGGATAATATCCCCCCACATGGCATACACTATACTAAAAGAGAAGTTTGGATGGGAGTTGAAATGAAGACCATACGAATCTTGATAGACCATTCCATTGACGCCTTGAAGAGGAAGGACGCACTGGCTTTGAGGAGAGTTTCCGCTGATGCCCTCTCAGAAGCAGCTATAGAGGGCCACAGGGAGCTGATCCTACTAGCTCTTGTTGATTATGCCTTGAGTAAAATACTCTCGAAGACCCACTATAGCAACCTCTCTGGGGATTTCTTTACAACTGTGGAGCAGCACTTTAGAGATGCGAGGGCTGGGGAAAAGGACGACACAATAATGCACTTGGAGCAAATAGAGGATATGGTCATAAAATTGGACAAGGAAAAAGGAAATTACGAGGCCAATCTGATAGAAAAGGCAAAGATAAAGAAGGCCTCCAAGCTCTATGAACAGGGCTTCTCGCTCCGCAGAGCGTCTGAAATGACGGGTGCAGATCCTGTTGAGGTTCTGAGCTACATCGGAACAAGCAAAATTCACGAGTTCAGGGGCCATGGAAAGAACGCAGAGAGGCTCAGGATAGCAAGGGAGGTGTTCAAATGAAGCGTATAATATGCGACTCAAGTTCTCTGATATCCCTCTCTATGAATTGTATGCTCCCTCTAATAACGGAGCTATCCCAGAATGTAGATTTTATTATAACACAGTGTGTCTATGATGAAATCATCACAAATCCGAGACGAGGTCATCACCACCCCATGGGGCCTCTGAAGTTCAAGGCGCTGGTAGATAATGGCGTGTTAAAGATAGGGCGCGCGGATAAGAGGAAGACCGAGGATATCCTCAACCTCTCAAATAGCATCTATTACCTCAGGCACAAGCCACTTACTATCATACAGCGCGGAGAAGCGGAGGCGCTTGCACTTGCAGAGAAGGGAGAGCCACTCCTGATGGACGAAAGAACGCTCAGGCTTCTGATGGAGAACCCACACGACCTAAAAACACTCTTGCAATATCGCCTTCACAAGGGGGTAAGCATGAACGATCAAAGGGCTGCCATGTTTCAAAAATATGCAGATGGAGTTCCTGTCATACGCTCAAGCGAGCTTCTGGCAGTAGCCTATGAAAAAGGCATACTGGAGAAATACTTTTCTGGGGAAAAACACGAACTACTGCACGCTTGCCTTTGGGCTCTCAAACTGCGTGGATGTTCCCTATCGTCCGAGGATATTGAGGAGTATATGCAGATGGTTGACTGACAAAATCCTCCAAGAGCGCATACTCTCACGTTACATACTCTCACGTTAATATATTATAACCAATCTTCAAAATATACACAAAATGGCCTACATAGACCCTGATTACGATCCCTCTAATGACGACGTGATCTGTGATTACTATATAGATCCAAACGGCATAAGCCTTGAGAAGGCTGCTGAAGCTGTAGCAGCAGAGTCGAGTATAGGCACATGGACAACTCTCACAACTCTTGACGAAAAAACACGGAGTTCTCTTCAAGCTCGCGTGTTTGATATAGACACGAAAACCCAAAGAGCAAAGATCGCATATCCAATAGACCTCTTTGAGCTTGGCAACATGCCAGATATACTCTCAAGCGTAGCTGGTAACATCTTCGGCATGAAGGCAATTCAAAACCTTCGTCTCCTTGACATCAGATTCCCCAAAAAGATCATAAAATCCTTTATGGGTCCTCGTTTTGGGATTTCTGGGGTCCGAAAGGCTCTCGGGATCAGGGATCGCCCACTTGTCGGGACCATAATAAAGCCGAAGGTGGGTCTCGATTATAAGAGGCACGCTAGGGTAGCATATGAGGCATGGGTCGGCGGAATGGATCTGGTTAAGGACGATGAGAATCTCACTAGTCAGACTTTCAATCCATTTGAGAAGCGCCTAAAAGAAACTCTAAAAATGAGGGATAAGGCAGAGAGAGAGACTGGAGAAAAAAAGATGTACATGCCGAATGTAACGGCAGAGACCATGGAAATGCTAAGGAGAGCAAGATTTGTTAGAGATCACGGTGGCGAGTACGCTATGGTGGATATCCTAACGTGCGGGTTTTCCGGTCTCCAGACACTCAGAGAGGCAGATTTGGGTTTGATCCTTCACGCTCATCGAGCAGGTCATGCAATGTTTACAAGAAATAAAAATCATGGGATGACTATGCTAACCCTCGCAAAGATAACAAGAGTGATAGGGTTAGACCAACTCCATATAGGCACCATTGTTGGAAAGATGGAGGGTGGGAAGGATGAGGTTGTGAATATAAAGCGTGAGATAACAGAAGACGTTGTGGGAGGTCAAATTTTGGAACAGAAGTGGTATGGTGTAAAGCCTGTTTTTCCGGTATCATCCGGAGGTCTGCATCCGGGACTTGTTCCAAGCCTTGTTGAATACCTAGGGAGGGACATAATAATACAGGCTGGAGGGGGTTGTCATGGACATCCTGATGGCACCCTTGCTGGAGCAACTGCCATGAGACAGGCTGTGGATGCTGTGATGGAGGGCATTCCCCTACGCGAGTACTCCAAAACCCACAGGGCGCTCTACAAGGCACTTGAAAAATGGAGCAAATAGAAAGGCTAAGGGCTAGGGTGATAGATATTGAGACCGGGAGACCGGTAGTTCTTCTGAACGAAGCAGATGCGAGCAAATTGAGTATCCATGTTGGAGATAGGGTTTATCTATCAGCTGAGGGGAAGCGCAAGGGGGAGGTAGCGATTGTGGATGTCACAGACACCATGGTCCGTGAGGGGGCTGTCGGAATTTTTGAGGATCTCTCAAAGAGAGCAAAAATAAAATCCGGAGAGATGGTGAGGGTTCTGCCAAGAGAAAAGCCAGCGTCTGTCTCCTATATCAGAAAAAAGATAGACGGGAAAGAGCTCTCCAAATCAGAAATTGACGCTATAATTAAAGACATAGCAAGAGAGTCGTTAAGCGATATAGAATTAACCTCCTTTGTAACTGCGTCCTATATTCACGGATTCTCTAAGAGGGAGGTGGTGTCTCTAACATGGTCAATGGTAAACACAGGCGATCGCCTTGACTTTGATGGCATTAC
>JAOZPI010000030.1 GCA_029932835.1 archaeon
AGCAGTCCCCCATCCAAAAACGCTATTCCAGCTGAGTCATAGCCACGGTATTCTAACCGCTTCAGCATCTCAAATATCCGACCTACTGCCTCCCCAGATCCGATATACCCCGTTATTCCACACATCCTTGATGCTGTTCCAGGGCTATGACCCCTTTAGCAGCAGTATCGCCTTGGCGATATCCCCGCCTGTTTCCACAAGCGCCTCCTCTGCCTTTTTCTTGTCCACCTCAGCCTTTTCAGCAACCATCGCGATATCCTCTTCGCTTATTTCCACTTCTCCCCCCTCATCCTTCTCCTCTTCTAGAATATCTCCGCTTATCTGAAACATCTCTTGACTTGGCATCTTTGTCAGGAGAACCTGCGGGTTTTCTATGATTATGTTTCTATCCACACACTCTATTATTACCCTCTCTGCCTCTATTTCCTCCAGCTTTATTCCCATCCTCTTCAGGATAGTCTGCATTTGTTTAGGATTCATTCCTCCTGGAAACATTTTTAACCCCTTTTCCTTATTTGAGAATATGTAGAAAAAAACCAAATAATGACTTGGCTGAAGGGCGCCCCTTGAATTTTTTAGAAAGCTGGTTATAAAAACTTATGAGATTGTTCTTTGCAATTGGCATCCCTCCTGAGATAAGAAAAAGGTTATTTGAAGCTGAGCGAAGGCTCTTGGAATACGGGGGGATGAAAGGGGTTGAGGAGAAAAATCTTCACATAACTCTTAAGTTCCTTGGGGAGGTGGAAGAGAAGAAGGTTAAAGAAATGGAGGAGAAAGCAGAGCTTGTGGCCAGAGAGAGTAAAGGGTTTGAGGTGAAAATTCAGAACTTGGGTGTGTTTCCCTCGAGAGAGAAGATGCGAGTGGTTTGGGCCGGATGTGAAGACAATGGAAAAATCAGAGAGTTACATGAAAGATTATCCGATGCCCTTGGTAGAAAAGAGGAGAGATTTCATCCGCATATAACGCTCTGCAGGATAAAGTATGTGAAGGACAAAGGGGGGATCAGGGAATTGCTGGATAAAAGGGAGGCGTTTGGGGAATTTCATGTTGATTCGTTTGATCTTATGGAAAGCATCCTTAGGGGAGGAGGACCAGTGTACAGGGTAGTGAAAAAATTTGTACTCCAGTGATTTAGATTTATGTGGTGGGCCTTGGACCTATGCTTTAATTTTCTCACGGTCTAATTGTAGGAGCGAAAATGTTTGAAGCACTAAGACGAGTCTTCAAAAGGGCAGAGGACGAAGTAGAGAAGAATTTTGGAGAGGTCAGGATTGGAGTAAAGACAAGGATAAAAACCGCTGTCGGGAAGAGCGCCAGACTCACAGACAAGGAAATAGAGGATATAGCATGGGACCTCCAAATGGCCCTAATGGAGAGCGATGTTGCAATGGAGGTGGCAGAGGCGATCTGCGAGAGGCTGAAGGAAAGGTTAAGGGAGACAGAATTCAGGAGACCGAAAGAAGAGGTGCGAGAGATATTTGAGGATGTTTTGATCCAGGTATTGGAGGAGGGGGGGACTTTTGACTTTATGGAATTCCTACAGAGGTGCGAAAAACCTGCGCGGGTGGTGTTTTTTGGAATAAATGGCTGCGGCAAAACGACAACAATTGCGAAGGTTGCCTATATGCTCAAAAACGCTGGATTTTCTGTCGTCCTTGCAGCTGGTGATACATTCAGAGCGGGAGCGCAGGAGCAACTGGAGGAACATGCCAAGAGGCTGGGGGTTAAGATGATACATCACCAACGGGGCGGAGACGCAGCCGCTGTGGTATTTGACGCGATAAAACATGCAGAAGCGAACGGGATTGATGTGGTGCTTGCCGACACATCAGGTAGGATGCACTCTGATGTGGATTTGATGGGAGAGATGGAGAAGATAATAAGAGTAAACAAACCAGATCTGAGGGTATTTGTGGGGGACGCGCTTACCGGAAATGACGCTGTGGAGCAGGCCAGGAGGTTCAACGAGAAGGTGGGGATAGATGCTTCTATTCTCGCAAAGAGCGATGCTGCCAAGGGGGGAGCTGCCCTCTCCATAAGCTATATAACAAAAAAGCCGATAATCTTTCTTGGGACTGGGCAGGGTTATAAAGATTTGGTAAAATTTGACGCTCATGAGTTTGTAGAGAGTATTGTATAATGGTTTTTGCAGTTGTTATTTTTAAGCAAGCATCATCAAATTAGCGATCTGAAATGGGAGAGATGCCAGAACAGAGGAAATCAAGAAGAAGCCACGGCCATAAGATATGTCCGAGATGCGGCAGCAAGAGTTTTAATGTGAAGAAGGGATACTGCGTCAGGTGTGGGTATGGGAGGAGCAAAAAAAGAAACGATTAGGTTTTCTTTTTGATTTTTCCCAATTTTTCTTTTTCCGATACTTAAGTAAGTTATGAGCACTCTTGGGATAAAGCAACATCCAAGGAGAATACCAACCATAGAGCAGAAGCAGGTAACCAGGCCTGTTAATGTTCCCTTTCCAAGGGGCACCAGCCCACCGCGCCGTAGGGGCTCAGGGATCCACTTTTCCTCAATTGAACTAATTTCCATTCTGGTTTCCATGATAACCATGGCCCTCGCGTTCCATATGTTTGGCGTGTCGGACACAGGGCTTATTGTGGGGGTTATGATAGGGATAACACTCCATGAGATATCACACAAGGTTGTTGCTCAGGCCTTGGGATTTGAATCAAGGTATAAGCTATGGGAGATCGGAATAGTGCTTATCTTAGCATTTGCTATTATCACGAGAGGGAAGTTTATATTCGCTGCTCCAGGCTTTGTAGTGACAGAGGGCATAGCGAGTGTGAGGGAGAGGGGGATAATCTCCCTGGCAGCCCCATTCTCAAATATGGTGCTAGCTGCCCTGTTTTTCCTATTTGGTGGGACACTCTGGATCTCTGCCGCCTATGTAAACACACTGCTGGCGGTGTTCAATCTGATACCCATAGAGCCGCTGGATGGGGCAACGGTGATCAAATGGAACCAAAGCGTGTGGAGTCTATGCTTCTTGTCTTCTCTTATTCTTGGAGCAGTTTATATCTTTATGTGAAATGTGAACAATGGCAGCGCGGTCTTGCATCGCAAACCCTTACAGATATCTCACAAACCTGTTGTTTTTGTCTACCAGAACATTCTTAGCCCTCAGAGGGCCATCAGCCAACTCAAAGCCCATTATTATAATCTCCTCCCCGACCCCGATGAGATGAGCTGCCGCTCCATTCATGCAGATAATACCAGAGCCTCGCTCTCCTGGTATTACATACGTCTCCAGCCTCGCTCCAGAGGTATTGCTCACAACCAAGACCTTCTCTCCTGGTATAAACCCCGCACGCTCGATAAGGTCCTCGTCTATGGTGATACTACCTATATAATTTACATTCGCTTTTGTGACCCTCGCTCGGTGTATCTTTGATCTAAGAACCCATCTCATTTTTCCTATACCCTATGGTCTATTGGCCAAATTTCTGAGGTTTCGTGCATAAAATCTTTTTCCCCTGTATTCAATTTCTTTTATTTCCCCTCTTAATAAAAGCTCCTCCAAGAGACTCCAGTCAGATCCTGTTTTTCTGAGGAAGTCCTCTATCGCCTCTTGCCGCATAGGATGGACAGAGGTTATAGAGAGGAGATCGCGCTGAACATCCCCTGTGGCTGAAAATTCTGTACCCTCATAATTAACCAGATACTCCACTTTTTTTAATCTCTCTTTAAATATCTGATACGCTGTGTTCAGAACGCCTGAGTCCGGAATCTTGACCCCTTTCTCTGCCGGCGGCCTTATGGGGACAGAAAGGTATGCAGCATCCGGATCTATGGTGCTTATATAATCTGCTATAGCCTCAAGAGTGCTTGGCGAGTCGTTCACGCCCTCTATGAGCATCGTCTCGGTTATCAAACGTCCGCCAAAATCTGAGGAGAAGGCGACAATGCCGGTTAGGATATTCTCCAGTCTTAGAGATCCATGCGGTCTATCAATTTTCCTCCAATCCTCCTCCGATACCGCGTCCACCTTGAACGAGACCAGATCTGCACCATAGAGATCCTGCCTTACATCCTCCCTCCAGATTAGAGAAGAATTGGTTATAACTGCGACAGGAGTATCAATGTTTTTTCCAAGGAGTTTGATCTCTCTCCCGAGGTTTATGTCCAAAGTGGGCTCCCCGTCTGGAACGAAACTCAGATAGTCTAGACTCTTGCCCCTAGCCGCAAGAGTGTCTACCTTCTCCTCTACTGCAGAGAGAATGATATCTGGATTGTAGAATTCCCTCCTTTGTACTTGTAGTTGTGAGGTCAGACCCAGCTGACAATAGACACAGGAGTAGGTGCATATCTTTGGGGGTATATTGTTTATCCCGAGACTCTGCCCTAACCTCCTAGACGGAACAGGACCAAAGGCTATATTGGTGTTCATAGTTTGCTATTGCCCAATCCTAACGAACCCGCGACGACGGCTCTGCGGTAACTAATATTGGTAGTGTCTGATATTATCAGTATTAACCTTTTATATAGATAACAGGTAAATACCAAAATAAACACTATGTAGTCCGAACGCTACACAGGGAGGCAGTTAATGAATGGTGTTTTGGTTCTGGAAGATGGAACGGTAGTGCGGGGGAGAGGATTTGGAGGAGAGGGAGAGGCAAGGGGAGAGGTGGTTTTCAATACCTCTATGACAGGATACCAGGAATATCTAACAGATCCCTCATACAAATATCAAATATTGATGCCCACATACCCCCTTATAGGAAACTATGGGATTAGTTCGGAGTGGTTCGAATCTGACAGGATCCAGGTTGAGGGGTTTGTCGTCAGAGAGTTGTGTAGAGAGCCAAGCCATGGAAGGATGGAAAAGAGGCTTGACACGTGGTTGGAAGAAGAGGGGATTCCGGGATTGGAGGGGGTGGACACACGATTTCTAACCAAGAAGATAAGAGAGGCAGGGGTTATGAATGGGATACTAAAGGTGCCCTATGAGGAGGGGGAGATAGAGGAACTGAAGGAGGAAGTGAGGAGGATGCAATCCATATCTGATGTGGATTTGGTAGAGATAGTAAGTGTTAAAAAACCAGTTGTACACCAAGGGGAGAAGGCAAACAAAACAGTTGTGATGATAGACTGCGGTGTGAAGATGTCAATCATTAGGAGTCTGGTGAGAAGGGGATGCAGGGTGATAAGGGTGCCTGCTAGGGCGAAGAGAGAGGAAATCTTGGGATATAACCCAGATGGGATTATGGTGTCCAACGGTCCGGGAGACCCAAAGAGAGCAGGCTATATTGTGGACACCATAAAGGAGATCATCGGAGAGGAGATACCGCTATTTGGAATATGCTTTGGAAACCAGCTTGTTGGAAGGGCCTTGGGGGGAGACACATACAAGCTGAGATTTGGGCACCGGGGGGGGAACCAACCTGTGAAAGATGTACAAACTGGGCGTGTGTATATAACAGCCCAGAACCACGGGTTTGCATTGGATGCAGAAAGCCTTGGAGATGAGGTTGATGTGACACACATAAATCTCAATGATAAAAGTGTGGAGGGGATAAAACACAAGAGCCTTCCCATATTTACAGTTCAGTATCACCCAGAGGCGCATCCCGGCCCGTGGGACAGCGACTATCTCTTTGATGAGTTCATAAGCTTGATGGAGAGGAGAGGGGGGAGTAAGCGATAATAGATAGGGAAATTCGAAAAGAAAGAGATGAAACGGAAAGACATAAGAAAGGTTTTGATAATTGGAAGCGGGCCTATACAGATAGGACAGGCTGCTGAGTTTGATTACAGTGGAAGCCAGGCCTGTCTGAGCCTTCGGGAGGAGGGAGTAAAAACCATTCTTGTGAATAACAACCCAGCTACAATTCAGACTGACACAGATATTGCGGATGTAGTGTATTTGGAGCCTCTCGAGGCAAATTCCTTAGAGAAGATTATAGAAAAGGAGAGGCCAGATGGGGTGCTTCCGACTATGGGGGGGCAGACAGGGTTGAATTTGGCAGTTGAGTTAGATAAGAGGGGGGTGCTGAAGAGATACGGAATTGAAGTCCTTGGGACACCTATTGATACGATAAAGGAGGCAGAGGGGAGAAAAGAATTTGCAGAGCTTATGGAGAGAGTGGGGGAGCCTATATGCAAGAGCAAGTCTGTTTTCAGTCTCCACGAAGCACAAGAAGCTGTATTTGAGGTGGGGTATCCTGTCATAGTGAGACCGGGGTACACCCTGGGGGGAACAGGGGGCGGGGTTGCATATAGTGAGAGCGACCTGGCTAGGATAGTGCAGCGTGCACTCAACAGAAGCAAAAACGGAGAGGCATTAATAGAGGAATATGTAGGGGGGTGGAAAGAGATAGAATACGAAATAATGAGAGACTCAAGGGACAACTGCATTACCATCTGTAATATGGAGAATTTTGACCCTATGGGCATACACACAGGAGAGAGTATTGTGGTGGCTCCAAGCCAGACACTCAATGACGCAGAATATCAGATGTTGAGGAGTGCCTCCTTGAGGATCATAAGGGCACTAGGGGTAGAGGGAGGGTGCAACATCCAATTTGCCCTCCATCCCAAGACCAAAGAATACAGGGTTATTGAGGTAAACCCACGAGTATCCAGATCTTCAGCACTTGCGTCAAAAGCCACTGGATACCCAATCGCCAGAGTTGCGGCAAAGATTGCTATAGGGATGAGCCTTGATGAGATAGCTAACGAGGTCACGAAAACAACACCAGCGTCCTTTGAGCCTGCACTCGACTATGTGGTGGTCAAGATACCCCGTTGGCCCTTTGATAAATTTAGGGATATACCACGAACCATCGGAACTGAGATGAAGAGTACTGGGGAAGTGATGGGAATTGGAAGAACTTTTGAGGAAGCACTCCAAAAGGCAATACGATCCCTAGACCAAAGGAGGATGGGAATCTGCGCTGACGGGAGAGAAGAGGCGAGGGATGAAGAGATGATAAAAAGGATTCTGGAACACCCAACTGACCAGAGGCTGTTTTATATATACGACGCCCTAAAGCAGGGATGGGACATCGAGAGGATACACAAATTGAGCAAAATAGACCGGTTCTTCTTATATAAACTCAAGAACATTGCTGATATGGAGAAGAGGCTCTCCAGGGGAGGCACTACAAAGAGGGAGATAAGAGAGGCGAAGCGCCTTGGATTCTCTGACTTCCAAATAGCGCATCTCATTAGGGGAGGGGGAGAAAGAGAGACAAGGGAGGAGAGAATCAAAGGGGGGGTGAGACCCACATTTAAGATGGTGGATACCTGTGCTGCTGAGTTTGAGGCAAAGACTCCCTATTATTATTCCAGCTACGAGGAGACGGGGGAAGCAAAAGCATCTAAAAAGAAGAAGGTGATTATACTCGGAGCTGGTCCTATACGAATAGGGCAGGGGGTTGAGTTTGACTATTGTACCGTGCATGCCGTAATAGCACTTAGAGAGATGGGATATGAGACCATTGTTATAAACAACAATCCAGAAACAGTTTCTACTGATTTTGATACATCGGATAAACTATACTTTGAACCGATTACTGTAGAGGATGTAATGAATGTCGTGGATGTGGAGAGAGAAAACCTAGTGGGTGTGATGGTCCAGTTCGGAGGGCAGACAGCCATAAACATTGCAAAGGGGCTCAGTGAGATGGGGGTGAGGATACTGGGAACCCAAGCCGATGCTATAGACTTGGCAGAGGACCGAAATAATTTTGGAAAACTCTTGAAGAAGTTGGACATCCCATCTCCAGAGTGGGGAACTGCGATGTCTTTTGAGGAGGCCCTGGGGGTGGCTCACAAAATTGGGTATCCTGTCCTCGTGAGACCGTCTTATGTGCTGGGGGGGAGAGCAATGGAGATTGTATTCAATGATGAAGATCTAGAGGGATATATGAGAGAAGCCACGCGTGTCTCACCAGAGCACCCTATCCTCATTGACAAATTTCTAGAGGATGCAGTTGAGATAGATGTAGACGCCGTATGCGACGGCAGGGATGTGTATATTGGAGGGATAATGGAGCACATAGAGGAGGCAGGGATACATTCCGGGGATTCGTGCTGCGTAATACCGCCACAAACCCTCAGCAGGGAGATAACAGAAAGGGTGAGGGATTACACAAAGAAGTTGGCCCTTGGGCTAAAAACAATAGGGCTTATAAACATACAGTATGCTGTAAAGGATGGGACCCTTTATGTACTAGAGGCAAATCCGCGTTCTTCAAGGACCATTCCATTTGTATCAAAAGCCACAGGGGTGCCACTGGCAAAAGTCGCAGCAAGAGTTATAATGGGAGAGAGGCTTAAGCAGTTGATAAAGGAATTTGACTACAAGAGGGGGCTTCACCACGTGGCTGTGAAGGAGGTTGTCCTTCCGTTTGATAAACTCAGAATAGATCCAATACTAAGTCCAGAGATGCGAAGTACTGGGGAATCGATGGGGATAGACACCAGCTTTGGAAATGCCTATTACAAGGCACAGTGCGGGGCTGGAATAAAGCTCCCGCTTGGAGGGGGGAAGGTGTTTGTATCAGTTGGTGGAGAAAGGGAGAAGAAAGAAGCCGCCAAGCTGGCCAAAGAGTTGGAGGGAATGGGGTTTGAGATCTACTGCACGAAGGGAACCTACCGCGTTTTTGAGAAAGAAGGAGTAAGGGCAAGGCTGCTAAAAAAGGTCTCTGAGGGGAGCCCAAACGCTGTGGATATGATAGAGGGGAGAGAACTGGACTTTATAATAAATGTGCCGAAAAGGGGGGTAAAAGCCAGACAGGATGAGAGGCGGATACGCTTTGCCATTTTGGACTATGATGTTCCGTATGTTACGACAATGGCTGGGGCGAGAGCAGCGGTTGGAGCAATAAAAAGTGCGAGAGAGGGTAGGATGGAAACTAAGAGTTTGAATGAATATTTTTTAAATAAAAATGCTTAACTAAATGATGAATTTTATCTCTATGAGATCCATGGGGGTGGAGTGTATAGAGGAGGTACTCAAAAGAGCAAAAGACTTCGATAAGAGCGTGGATTTCACAAATGTTTTGAAGAATAAGATTTTAGGGGCCCTGTTCTTTGAGCCATCTACAAGGACCAGATTTTCGTTTCAGACTGCTATGGAAAGGCTCGGGGGCAGTGTCGTAGGGTTTTCTTCTGCAGAAGGGACATCCATAAAAAAGGGGGAAACGCTAAGCGATACGGTCAGGATAATCGCTGGGTATACAGATTGCATAGTACTTAGACACCCTAAGGAGGGTGCTGCCAAGCTCGCATCTGAGGTCTCTCCCGTCCCAGTGATAAACGCTGGTGACGGAAGCCACGACCACCCAACGCAAACACTTCTAGACCTGTACACCATAAGGAAAAATCTTGGAGAATTTGACGGGCTCAGGATAGGAATATGTGGGGATCTGCGATATGGAAGAACTGGCAGGCCTTTGTCTATCGCTCTGAGCCACTGGAATGTTAAGCTGTACTACATCTCGCCACCGCAGCTCAGTATGGACAGGGGAACTGTGAGGTTTCTAAAAGAAAGGGGGGTTGATGTTACGGAGGTGATGAGGATAGAAGATGTGATAAAAGAGTTGGATGTCTTATATATGACGAGAATACAGAGGGAGAGGTTCCCAACGGAAGAGGAGTACCTGAAGTTCAAAGGGGTGTATGTAATCAACAGGGATATCATGAAGATGGCGAAGCAGGAATTTATACTTATGCATCCCCTCCCCAGAGTAGATGAGATAGAATCTGAGATTGATCAGGACCCAAGAGCGAAGTACTTTGAACAAGCCAGGAACGGCATCCCGGTGAGGATGGCTATACTGGAAAAAGCAATAAAAGAATGACCGAAAAAACATTAAAGGTGCAGAAGATCGAAGACGGTACGGTTATAGATCACATTAATGCAGGGCGAGGGTTAGAGGTGGTTCGAATACTGGGCCTCGATCAATACACAGGAACTATGGCTCTTCTCTCTAATGTGCATTCCAAAGAGTTGGGAAAAAAGGATGTAATAAAGGTAGAGCACAAAGAACTAGACAAGGAGGATGTAAATAAGATCGCCCTAGTATCACCTAGAGCCACAGTGAACCTCGTAAAGGATTTCGAAGTGAAGAAGAAGTACAAGGTGGAGCTGCCGAAGGAGGTGATTGGAATACTAAGTTGCACAAATCCAGCCTGCATCACCCACACCGAGCCGGTGCAGACCAGATTCATCGTAGAGAGGGAAGACCCCCTACAGCTGAGGTGCGTGTATTGTGAAAGGTTGCAAAACAAGCTAGAATTCAAGTAGTAGAGATCTATGCCCTTCCCATCAGACGGAGCATTATCGCATTTTGCATCCACATTCGATTTTCTGCCTCGTCTATGACAACGCTCTGAGGTCCATCAACTACCTCCGCCGTCATTTCTTCACCCCGATGGCATGGAAGGCAGTGCATAAACAGGGCATTCGGCTTTGCAAGCGACATCAGATCTGGAGTAACTTGATATGGACGCAGAGCTTCAAATCTCTTAAACCTCTCCTCCTCTGGGATATGGAGGCTCATCCAAGTGTCAGTGTATACAATGTCCGCCCCCTCAGCTGCCTCAGATGGGTTCTGGGTTAGAATGCAATGTCCTTCTGCCTCCCTCACGACCCCGTTATCCGGACCATAGCCCTTCGGAAACGCGCACCTAACCTCCATACCAATCTTTGGAGCTACCAGGAGCCATGAATGGGCAGTGTTTGTGTTACAGTCTCCAAAGAATGCGAGTTTCAATCCCTCTATAGTCCCCCTCTTTTCTTTTATTGTTAGAAGGTCAGAAAGTATCTGGCAGGGATGGTTGAAATTACTCAGACCATTGATCACCGGGACGGTGGCATTCTCCGCTAGCTCTTCAAGATCAGAGTACTCAAACACCCTCGCCATTATTATATCCACGTATCTGCTCGTAACCCTTGCAGTATCTGAAATCGTTTCCCCCCGGCCAAGTTGTATGTCGTTCTTAGAGAGGAATATCGCGTGGCCGCCCATCTTTGTCATCCCTGTCTCAAACGAAACACGAGTTCTTAAGGAGGGCTTTTCAAATATCATCGCCAGTGTCTTTTGTTCCATTGCACTGCTGTATTTTTCCGGGTTTTTCTTGATCTGGGTTGCCAGATCTATAAGGGACAGGATCTCTTCCTTTGTGAGGTCCTTGAGGGTTAAGAGATCTTTTTTCATTTTTGATGAAGATTTAAATTAGCCCTCACGGTAATAAAAACGAAGGAGGGTGCTGAAGTGAAA
>JAOZPI010000031.1 GCA_029932835.1 archaeon
CACAGATTTAAACAGAGGGTGGCAGAGCACGCTGAAAGAGCATTTTTGCCAATTCTCAAGGAGCTGAACGGCATAATTATAGGAGGCCCTGCAGGAACAAAAGAGGAATTTGTAGAGGGGGATTACCTTCACTACGAGTTGAAGAGGAAGATAATAGCTGTCAAAGACATCACTTATACTGATGAATCAGGGATAAGAGAGCTTGTGAATTCAAGCGGGGACGATCTGAAAGAGGTGGAGGCTTCCCAGCATCGGAGGTATCTACAGAGGTTTATGAAGGACCTTGTGAAGAATCCAAGGGAGGTGGTCTATGGGTGGGAAGAAACTGTAAGAGCTCTTGAGATGGGGGCGGTTGATGTGCTCTTGGTCTCGGAAAAGATGGACGAGGAGAAGATAGACCAGCTGATGGAGATTGCTGAGAAGAGCGGGAGCCAGGTGGAGATTGTCAGCGATGAATTTGAGGAGGGAAACCAACTATGGGTCGCCTTTGGGGGGGTGGCGGCGCTACTTAGGTTCAGACTGGACTGAAGCTCCTGGGTTGCTTTCTATGGTTTGCGTTACTGGCGCTGCTCCCCTTTTGCGGGGCAGGGCCTCCCCGACGATTTCGGTCTTTCGGGTGGCGGATATCCGAACATTGTAGGTATGCCCTAATTTGTATTCCCCCATAAGCAGGACAGGGCGGTAGAGGTCATTTCTCCCGATAAGGTACTTGCCCCTTTTTTCTGTTACGAGAACCCTGCAGGCCCTCCCCAGCCACTTCTGATTTTTTTTCCTTAGAATGGAGGAATAGAGCTCCGCGAGAGCACGAGTCCGCTCTGATATGACATCTCTGGGGAGCTGTTGCATAGAGGCTGCGGGAGTCCCCCTCCTCGGCCAGAATTTAGAGATGTTGAGAAAATCCGGCCTTGTGCGATTTATGAGATCCATGGTTCTCTCAAAGTCTGTGTCTTCCTCTGTTGGGAACCCGACAATTACATCTGTTGAGATGGTTATCTCCATACGATCCCGAAACTTCGAGATTATGCCTTCAAAATCTTTTACCGTGTACCCCCGGTTCATATCCCTCAACACCTTGTCAGATCCGGATTGAACAGGGATGTGGAGAAACTTGTATATTTTTGGATTGGTATAAACCTCCACCAGCCTATCTGCTATGTTTCTCGTATGGAGGGGATTCATCATCCCCACCCTGACCCTGAAATCTCCGGGTATCGCCACTATTTCCTGCAGGAGCTCTGCCAGGTCGGTTCCGATATCAAAGCCATAACAGCCGTTATCCTGCGATGTTATCCATATCTCCCTACAACCGTTTCTGATGGAGAACTCCACAGCCTTTAGGATTTCTTCCGGGGGATATGACACAAGAGCTCCGCGAGCAAGCCTGGTGGCGCAGTAGGCGCAGTTTCCGAGGCATCCCTCTGATATCTGGTGTATTCCAATGAGGTTATTTATTCTTACTTTCTTACTTACTGCCTTAGAAAAGTAAGATTTTCTTACTTGATTTGGCCCCTCCCCAGCCACCGCCCCCACGATCTCATAGGGATTTGTGCCTATGGCGATGAATTCAGGATACCTCCGAAGGAGCTCTGGGTACGCCTCTGGCATACAGCCAGCTACAATTACGCGCTTTCCGGAAGCGCGAAGATCATCAAGTTTTCTAAGGATGCGATCCTCTGTTGGGCCCTTTACTATGCATGTGTTGACAATCACTGTGTCCGGATCTTCAGAGCCGAGTATAGGATCAAAGCCCCTCTCCGTTAGGAGACCCGCCATAATCTCAGAATCAGACTTGTTTGCCGGACAACCATAGGTAAGGATTCCTATTTTCATGCGCTCTCTATTTTCCGGTGGTTTGTTTGTTTCTCTTGGTTGATGACTTGGAGGCCTTTCTGCCTTCCCCCCTTCTCTTAGTCGTCCCTTTGGTCGTGCGCTTCTCGCTTTTAATCTCCCCCTTTGACTCTCCTTCTTTCTCAAACACCACGTCGTCCACACCAAGGAACTTCTTCGCCTCCACCTTAAAGACCGCTTGCATCACAGGATACATCTGGCTCATTGAGAGCTCAACGGGCACGGTTATGGTTAATTTTTTTCCATCCTTACGATGCTTTAGGTTTTGGCGAAAGTTTCTTTCTATGAGGAATGCTATTTTCTCTGTTTCATTTTTTGCAACCCCCTCCACCTTGACCTCATACTCGAGCTCCTTGCCTGCTAGTGGATGGTTGAAATCTACTCGCACCCTTCCGCTTGTTACTGACTGGATGCGAGCAGGCCGCCCCTCAATCTCCAGGATCATTCCTGGCATAGGGGTGATCTTCTGCTTTCTAAAGTCCCTCATTGGGACGAGTTGTATGAGCTTGAAACTCCTCTCACCATATGCATCGGAAGGCGAGAGTTTAAACCGCTTTTTCTCTCCGAGTTTCATAGTTTCCAGTCCCTTGTCTATGCCTGGCAGTATCATGCCCTCACCAACCACCACGACCGTCGGACCATATCTACGGCCCTTGCTGTATATCCCCTCCTTCTTGGCCAGATCTTCATCTGTAGTCTCTATGAGATTCTCTCCAAGCCACCCGCTGTATGACACCCTAACAAAGTCTCCCTTTTTCATTTTTTCAGCTCCTTTAAAACCTCCTGCATAACATCCAGCATTTCTTTTACATCATTCATATAAACATTTCCCATATTGCCTACACGAAACGTCTCCTCCTTGAGACTTCCATAGCCGGATCCGATTATATACCCACGCTGCGCCATTTTGTTCAGAAGTTCCACAGAGTTTATGTCCATGGTCTTCATACAACTCAGAGTCTGAGAGGCGTACTCCCTCTCCGGAAAGAGGGGAAACCCCATGCCCTCGCACCTGGATTTCACATAGTCCGATACCTCCTTATGGCGAGACCAGACCCTTTCGATTCCCTCCTCAAATATCAGGTCCAGAGCCTTTGAGAGGGCAAATATCTGCGGTATTGGGGGTGTGGCGGGTGTGTTGTTCCTTTTGTTATATTTCTCCAGGATTTTCATATCAAAGTAATACCCCTTGTTCTTAGCCTCTTCGGATCTCTCAAGGGCTCGCTGACTTATAGAGGCGGCTGCGAGACCTGGTGGAACAGCAAGGCATTTTTGGACTGAGAAGAGGCAAATGTCTATCCCCCACTTATCCACATACAGGGGCGCTCCTCCAACAGCAGACACCACATCAACCATTGTAAGGACATCGTAGTCTTTGCAGACACGCAAGAGGTCCCTGAGGGGATTCATAACACCAGTTGAGGTTTCGTTGTAGACTATTGCAACCGAGTCCGCATCGCTGGAGGAAAGAGCAGAATCCAGCTCCTCAGGAGTTATGGCAGAACCGAGGGGTTTTTCCAGCTTCTCAACCTCCTTCCCATTCGCCTCTATAACCTGAGCAAACCTCTTTGAAAATGCGCCGTTGACACAGCACAAGGCCTTTTTCTGGACCACATTTCTTGCGCATGACTCCCATATCCCAGTAGCTGAGGAGGTGTAGAGAAAGACCTCGTTCTTTGTATAGAGGAGGTTTTTTATCTTCTCCACAACAGATGCATGGAGGTCTGCATATTCTTTACTTCTATGGCTGAACATCTGCCTGCTCATTTCCTGTCGCACCTCGTCCCGGACATAGACCGGACCAACGGTGAAGAGCTTTGGGAATTCCATAAACCTAATTTAGAAGAGGCATAGATTAAAACTGTTCACTTGGTTTTTTAGCTTTCTCTCGTAAGTTTAACAATGGCAAGAGGGGGAACCAAGGGAAGAGGAAAACACAAGAGGCGTAGTGCTAGAAGCGGGGATATTGAGAGGAAAATAGAAAATCTCCCACCGGAGAAGAGGAAACAAGTTATGAGGAGCATTCAGCATGGAGAGAGGTACGCCAAAAGATTCGGGGGTGAAAACCCGGTTCTCCAGGCAATCCGGCAAGGGGGCAGAAGAGTTGTGGTGGGGGGAGGCGTTAAGGGAGCTATTGCGTACAGAGAGGCGAGTGAGAGACACGGGAAGAGGTCCGAAATGACAAGGTTAATAGCAGAGGCCATTTCACGCTCTGGAGAAAGGGGAGGACATAGAGAGGGCAGGAAGGTAGCTCAACGTGTCCTTATGTCAATGAGAAGGGGGAGCGAACTAGGGGTCTTGCATGCCATAGCAGAGGTACCAGGTATGGAGAAAAGAGTAAGGGAACACCTAGAAAAGAGGGTAGGACCCCGGCTTTTCAAGAGTAAGTAAATTTTAGATTTTTTTCCCTGACAGCAACGCCACTGCCACGGGTTATGCGACCTATAGTATGGGCAGGGGTTTTTAGATGGGAGATCAGGTCCTCAGCCACATCTGGAGAGGAGACTATAACAAACCCCATCCCCATGTTGAAGGTTTTGTACATCTCCTCTTCTGCAACTCCAGCCCTCTGGATCTCCTTGAATATCTCTTGTGGTTCTATTGGGTTTGTAATCTCTGCTTGGAGACCCTTCGGCAGGATTCTTGCAAGCTTCCTTAGCCCCCCTCCGGTGATATGAGCCAAACCATGGACATCATGAGAGAGGATAGAAAGGATCTCCTTTACATAGATTCGTGTAGGAGTCAGGAGCTCCCTGCCCCATGTGTCCAAGTCCAGCACCTTGCGCGCCAGCGTCAAACCATTAGAGTGTATTCCGCTGGATTCCAAACCTATGACCACATCCCCCTCTCTTATTCGTTCTCCTGTTATCAAGTCCTCTTTCTTCACAACGCCGAGGCATGAGCCAGCAAGATCAAATCCCTTGATCAGGTCCGGAAGTGTGGCTGTCTCTCCGCTTATGACTTTGCAGTCAGCTTCTCTTGCACCCTCGGCCACCCCCCTTATTATTTCTGCTATCTTCCCCTCGTCTACATGATCTATGGCCAGATAATCAACCAATGCCAGGGGCTTGGCCCCAATGCAGATCATATCATTGACATTCATAGCAACCATATCAATGCCTATGGTGTCATACTTATGGAGGTGTTCAGCTACCAGCACCTTGCTCCCAACACCATCAGTGCACATTGAGAGGTAGTAATCCCAAAATTCCACTATGCCAGAGAAATGGCCGGGGAGGGGGGCACGGAGGGTTGAGAGGATTGTCTCTATTGCCTTGTTTTCAGCATCGATATCCACCCCTGCTTCCCTATATGTTTCCATTACATCATAATTTGGTTTTGGTATTGAAAAATCAGGAGGCAGCCCGACCTACCCAAAGGGCCATGAGGAGAGAGGAGATGATAGAGAGAAGAGCGGAAAGCCCAAATGCTATATTGACCCCCGCAAACTGCCATAACACTCCCATTATAAAGGAGGCTGGAAGTGCTGCAAGTCCTGTAGAGGTATGATAAATCCCATAGGCAGTTCCCCTCTTGTCCTGGCCTACAAAGAGGGGAATGATCGCCCTGGCTGAGACCTCATAGATAGCTTGGAATATGCCGTACAGGGCAAACAGGACGACCATCACGGCAACAGATGAGGTAAGGCCAAATCCGAGGGAGACTATAGAAAAAACAAGGAAGGAGATCGAAAGCATTCTCTTTTTTCCTATCTTATCTGCGAGTCTTCCGAGAGGCAAAGCAGAGATAGCATAAACTATATTGTAGAGTAGGTAGAGAAGGGGGATAAAGACCGTAGCTACACCCAGGTCCTGCGCGCGCAATAGGAGGAAGGCATAACTGAAATTTCCTAGTGTGAATAAAACAGAAACTAGTATAAAGCGCCCAAATCCGGGACCGAGGGAACGGGGAGACCCCCTAGGCGATGAAACTGGCTTCTTTTCCCTTACAAAGAGAATCACGGTAAGGACAGACAGGACACCTGGAACAGCAGTTAGGAGGAAGACTAGGTGGAAGGGTGCAGAGAAAAAATAGACAAGGGAGAAGGTTATCAAGACCCCCACAATAGCTCCAGAGGTGTCCATCATTCGGTGGAGGCCGAAGGACCTGCCCCTTCTTCCTCTCTCTGAAGAGGCTGCTATGAGGGCATCGCGCGGGGAGGTTCTTATCCCCTTTCCTACTCGGTCAGAAAAGCGTACAGCCAGAACAAAGGGCCAAGAGTTGGCAACAGAGAGCAGCGGCTTTGAGATGTTTGAGATGGTGTATCCAAAAACGACAAGAGGCTTTCTGCTCCCAAAGCGATCGGACAACCACCCCGACACCAGCTTTAGGATGCTTGAGGTACTCTCTGCAACCCCCTCTACCAGCCCTACTACAGCCTGCCCAGCTCCGAGGCTGTTCATCAAGAATAGGGGAAGGATAGGGAGTATCATCTCGCTCCCGATGTCGTTAAAAAAGCTGGAGAGTCCCATAAAGAAGACATTCCTGTTTTTTATGGATCGGGTTCGTTTCATCTTTTGAGAATAGAGAGAATGTCCTGATGTGATTCAAAATAATCTCGCACCGGTCTGAGATAGTCTGTGAGATATTCCGCGCATGCGTTTTTTAGATCCTTGGGATGGAGGCCGTGAGCATAGGCACTCTCCAGCTCTGAATAAGAGGAAAAAGCCACAGTACCTCCAAACTTATCAGGCCTTTTGATCACTATGTTGCTGTTTTTTGCAAAGAGAAAGAAGCGGAAGATGTCCAGAATCGGATTATTCTCTGTCTCACCAGCAGGGCAATAGGCCTTGTTTATCTTTTCCCTGATCCGATCTGGAGCGTCGTGTATGGATATAATGGTCTCTGGATTGCTGGAGCTCATTTTCTCCCCAGGCCCCCTTAATGATACGAGGAGGGGGGTGTGGATGCAAACCGGTTTTTTGTACCCAATTTTTTCCAACTCCTCGCGTGCAAGCATATGGATTTTCCTTTGTTCTATGCCCCCATAGGCTATGTCCACATGTAGGTGTTTTATGTCCACCACCTGCATGATGGGGTATATTATTTGTGAAACATGGGCATGCTCTAAATCCCTGGCGATCTCCTGCATAGAGCGAGTGGCACGCTTTACGGTTATATTGGATCCGAGAGAGAGAACATCACTTAGGTATTCTGGAGATAACTGAAACTCTGAGCCCCTTACGAATGTGGTTTTTTTCGGGTCAAGGCCGAGGGAGATAAAGGCATGCCTCCAGTACTCTGTCATCTTCTCTATCCAATCGAGTGAGCCCTTCTTGTTCATGAGAGTGTGGAGGTCGGCAAAGAGCACAACAACATCCAATCCGGCGTTTTGGAAGTCTATAAGCTTCTGAACGGTCAGCATGGTTCCTATATGGACAGGTCCGCTGGTCTCATATCCGCAATAAACACGAGCACCGCGTTGGAGCAGTGGTTCTAGTTCGTCTTCTTCAACAACTTCCACAACACTTCTCATCACCAATTCTTTGTCTATTTTCATTTTTATAAGATGATTTCCCTCTCTGAGGCCGGAAAGCCTATCCTAGGACCTGTTAGATTGGAGGGGGGATCAAGGGAGTATACATCAAAAAGGCTCGTGTTTCCCAGGAGGCAAGTGAAGTTCCCGCATGAGGCTGCCTGATAGACTATCACGTCTTCCGATATTACGGAGCGTATTTCGGTTTCGTTTGCATTTGTCAGTAGGAGCTGGGTGGTTGAGGAGCTCAAAGAGGGGGCATCAAGCGGATAGACCTCCCCCTTAAGCACGCGCCCAAAGTACTCCGGGTCGGAAAGACTGCCTACAACACCGCGCGTGGTCAGGGTGCCCTGAGGGGAGCCCTCCCATGTTCCGATGTACGAGGCTGTATGCTGCGGCTGTGGTCTCTGCTCTGCAGGGGGATTAGCAAAGCGAGGAGCGTAAAGGGTAAAACCCGTAAAGGTGAGGAGGAGGACTACCAGCATTATTATGTTGTTTCTCCGTTTCTTGTCCTTCTTCACAACCGCTTTCCCGGGACGTCTTTTTAATGCCTTCATCTTTTTTTCGGCTTTCTGGCGTCAAGCCTTATATCAAAGCAGTACCTGAACTTGCCGGGAGCGTATTCTCCCGCCTTTATTACGTCTATTTCCGCCCTGCTAAGGCTCCGCTTCAGCTCGTGCAGGAACGCCTTAAGGTCGTTCTCGTGCAGTATCTTGTAGAGGTGTATCATACCGCCCTTCTTTATTTTCTTCGTGGCCAAGTAGAGGAAATTTTCAGAATCCTTTGGGAGGGGCATGACTACCCGATCAAAGGTCTCCTTGAGCTTCGGGACTACATTCTTCACATCGCCCTCAATGGCTTTTACATTCCCCTCACACTTGTTCAACATTATGTTGTCCTCAAAAAACAAAACCGCATAGGGGTTTATCTCAACGCCCACCACAAGCTCTGGCTTAGCGATTTTCGCGATTGTTATCGGATATGGGCCCACACCAGCAAACATCACCAGCACCCTCTCCCCCTCTTTCACCATTTTTGCTATCCGGGCTCGTTCTGTCCCAAGCCTGACCGAAAAGTACGCCTCTGTGGGATCTACCTTGAACCTGCATCGGTTTTCCCTGTGGATGGTCTCTGTTATTTTCCTAGGCCTCAGGAGAGCAGGGATGTCATCAAAATTTCTAGCCTCAGGGCGACTCGCAGCCACTTCATAGTCCCTTATCCTAAATTCCCCCTCTACCTCCCCTTTTTTAATCAGAACAACATTTACGTTTTTGTGCTCCTTCAAAAACTTCTCTCCATCAGTTCCGGGCTCAACAATCGCTATGTCCCCAAGTATATCAAATGCCATTCTCAAGCCTATTCTGTAGTCTAGTCAGTTTCTCACGACCAGAATCGAATTTTATATTGGCTATATTTACGAGGTAGGCTAAATAAATATCGTTGACTAGCCTTCTCCCCTCCTCAGCTACAGGGACCTCCAGAACTTCTGTAGAGCAGATTTCTACTGCCACCCTCTCGGGATTTATAGCCTGAATGCCGCTTCTCTTAAACCCGGACTCCTGCGCTGCGAATAGTATCCTCTGCGCGCTCTCAAGATCCCGAGCCATTACATGAAGTATAGGGCACTCGGCCTGTAGGTAGACTACATGGCGTTTGTGGTTCTTCAAAGCAGATGTGATGTCATTCAGGGAGACATGAGTGTGCCACTTGCCAAGCCAGTTTGACTGGAGTTTGTCGTGCTTCTTGGGGGTCTCTAATAAACAAATCCTCCCAGCACAAGAGGAGGTTGTGTAGAAATCAGGGAGGGCGTTTATGAGGTCAAGGAGCTTCGCTATATCCTCGTCTGCCTTGCCCTCTTCGCGCGCGTCCTCAAGCCTCTTTAGGGCTATCCTCTTCTGCGTCTCAAATTTCTTACTCATTTGGAGGAAAAGATAGGTTTATACATATTATTTAGCGTAGTTATTATGAAAATCAGAGCCCTTGTTTTTATTTGTCTGAAAAGAAATGATTGACCATAAGATGGTAACGAAGGTTATCAAAGTAAAGGCAAAAAGAGTTTTTACTCCTACTAGAATTCCAGGAGCAGATTATGTTTTGAATCAGTATGTAGGGTGCGGGCATGCGTGTAAGTATTGTTATGCTAAATTCATGTGTAAATGGTATAAATATGGAAACTGGGGAAGCTGGGTCGTTGTTAAGGAAAACCTTCCATTACTTATAAAAAAGGAAAATGTGGGGGGAAAGGTCTACATGAGCAGTGTTAGCGATCCTTACCAACCAATTGAAAAGAAACTAAAACTTACAAGAAATATCTTGAAGAACATAGATAAAAACACCAAATTAAGAATTCTAAGCAAATCCGATTTAGTTTTAAGAGATAGTGATGTTTTTAAAGAGGTTAAAAATGTGGAGATAGGTCTGACAATTAATGGTTTTGATGGCTCTGTGAAGAGGGAAATAGAGCCATTTTCTTCAAGTAATGGAAAAAGGATAGAAGCATTGAGAACTCTATACGAAAACGGCATTAAAACCTATGCTTTCATTTCCCCAATAATTCCAAATTTAGTTGACATAGAACAATTAATTAAGGAGACAAAAGACTTTGTTAATTTTTATTGGTTTGAGTTTTTGAACTTAAAGGCGAGTGGTAGAGAGTTCAGAGAATGGTTAAAACAAAATTATCCTGAGAGTTATGATACTATTTATAATAAAGATAAAGCCGAAGGGTATGTGAAAGATGCTATAAAGGTTATAAAGAAGGCTGAGATTTTTGTTAAGGGCATCTGTGTTCATTATCCAAGGCTTGTTGTGATGAAATAGAATAAAGCAAAGTTTACCTATATGGTGTTGGATTCATTTTCTGGTTTAATAATGTCTAAGACTTCGAGCAATAGCCTTGATTCCTGATATACGGATAATTACGCTTATTTCAACCATTCTTATCACTTGTAGAATAGACGGCTTCTATTTCTCTGGCTATATTTTTCCAATCGTACTTTTTAACCTCTTGGAACGCAGTGGTTGAAATTCTCTTGGAGAGATTCTGGTCCAAAAGCAATTCAACTATTTTTTCTGATAATTCTTCTACATCGCCTTTTTTTACAATAAACCCTGTTTTCCCGTTTTTTATTAGCTCCCTTATTCCGCCGTCATCAGAAGCTATCACTGGTGTTTTTGAGACCATTGCCTCTAAAAGAACTATACCGAAGGATTCTCCATAAAGAGAAGGGAGGACAAACACATGGGAATTTTGATAAAGTTCTACGAGTTTTTCTTTTTTTACCCTCCCCATTATAGAAACATTTTTGCTTAGATTTAAAGCTCGTATCAGCAAGTCGGTTATAGAAGAAAAGTAACCAGTGCCCACAAGCGTGAGATGTGCATTATCCACCTCTTGTTTAACTCTTTGAAAAGCCTCTAAAAGAAAGTGGATTCCTTTTCGATAGGTAAATCTTCCAACAAAAAGCACGCTTTTTCCGTCAAATGTTTTAACTTCCGGCGAAAATTCATCAACATTTATTGCGTTACCTATTACCTCTACATTCTTTGATGTAAAATGTGATATAAATTTTGCAGCCGCATTGCTCACAGCAATTATCCTGTCAGCCTTGTTAATATATTCTCTGTAAGGGAAAAGGAAATAGGACGAGGGTCTCCACAAGTAATCAAAATCATACAAGAACTGAATGGAGTGGTTGGTTAAAACAGTTTTTATTCCTAACTTTTTACCTGTGGATAGTGAAAGAAGGGATATTGGTGAGAATGCATGATGCCCATGAATCACATCAGGTTTAAATTCTCGTATTTTCTTTTCAAGTTCGGAAGTTTGGGGTATGTCCAGCACTCTTGAGGTTTTAAAAATA
>JAOZPI010000032.1:0-6161 GCA_029932835.1 archaeon
CTGAAACTAAGGAAAAGATGAATCCCAAACAGGTTAGCCTTGTCATAATTGCAGCCCTTTTCCTTTCCACTACTGCTATAGCTGTGAGTTTTACCTCCTCGTTTGATATAGATACTTGTAATGCGGCCCGGTGTGGTTTTAGAGTTTGTAGAACAGAGTCTAAGGGATGTTATATAGAAGGAGGAGCAATAAGCGACCTCCGTCTAATTATAACTCCCACTACTACAATTTCTGATATATCACTATCCTCCTTAAAGAATTGCGATTCTTTAAATGTGGGTGATACCTGTATGTTCTTCTCACACAGCGCTGGAGACTTTACACATTCAGGCGGATGGGCTGACACCCCTCCCATATACTTTGTAGATTCTATCAGCGATTTGAAGTATTATTGTTCCAAGAACTACAAAAACTGCGGGCCAAAGACCATCTCGGGAGTACCCGACAACTACATGTATAAAAGCGGGAGCTTCTATTACGGTGCGGGGTGCGAGGCAACTACTCGGGTTACCATAGAAAAATGGGAGGGCAATAAATGGATTGCGGAAGGAGTAAATGAGACAAATTTTATACTCCGGACAAATGATGAACATTCAGTCAAATTTGAAGAAGAAGGGACATATAGACTAACTTATACAACAGTCCATAAATGTTCGGGTGACGTTGCTGCCACATACAAATATAATCGCATCCGTAGGATTAACAAAGGCAAGGGTCCATTTGACCCTGACTACACTCATAAGTCCTACACTCGTGAGATTGATGGAAAAGATTATACGGAGGAGACACTCTATAACGATGCGACATACACTTACTCCAAAAACATAACCGTGACGAAACCGAACTCACCGCCGACACAACCGGGAGTGAATCTCACACCAGACCAGCCGGTAGCTGGGGATGATCTCACATGCACAATCACGAACACCAGCACAGACCCAGATGAGGACTATCCAATAACATACACATACAAGTGGTACAGAAATAACAGCGAGGTGGTTGGATTGCAGCTTGAGGACACAACAGCCACTACCTACACAATCTCTCCGGGTATACAAGATGGCGAAACGTGGACCTGTTATGTGTGTCCAAAGGACAGCAGGGGGCTTTCAGGGCCCTGTAGCTGGGATTCTGTTGTTGTCTCACAGCAACAGCCGCAGCACAACTGCTCCTGCAACTCAAGTTTGCCTGGGATATGCTGCACAGACCCCTGGAAGTCTGTTAACTGTGGGTTTGGGTGTGATGTAGACAACGGAACCTCGCATCGTGGGAACGGAACAGGAATCTGTGCCAACTGTTCCCTGTACTCCTGCTCTACCGATGAAGACTGTCCGTACAACTGCCAGTGCAACACGACCACCGGCCACTGCCAGTATAATATAACCCTCCAGCAGCACAACTGCTCCTGCAGCTCTGACGATCCAGAGGTGTGTTCTACAGATCCCTGGAAAAACGCAACGTGTGGCCCTGGTTGTATGGTGGGAGATCCTGTGCACCCACGAGAAACAGGATCAGGAACGTGCGTAGAGTGTTCAGTTTCTACGTGTCCCGGGGGATCTGATGCAGAGTGCCCATACAACTGCCTCTGCGTAGACAACGGAGATGGGCGCGAGTGCACCAGAAGCACGCTAGTAGAGGGTGCAAAGAGCAGTGGAAGCTGCAGCGATGGCATAGACAACGACAACGACGGGAAACTAGACTGTGCGGACGAGGATTGCTGCGCTGACCCGTCCTGTCTAAATACCTACAAGCTGAACGGAGAAGGGGCCTTTGGGTACGTATGCTGTGCAGACGGCTTTGATAACGATCTAGATGGGCTCACGGATATGGATGATCCCCAATGTTCTGGCTATGCCGCTTATAACGGAGAGTTCAACGCAATCTCGTCCTCCTCAGAGATCCACACATTTGCCATAAACTTTTCAGATAAATCATTGGTTAACCCATCACCGCCATCGGTATCGTGGAGATTTGGTATCCAGAGCCACGAGGGGGATTGTATCGCCAATACTCCAGACATTTCTCTAACCTCTCTCCCTGCTGAGGTTCCATACAATGGATGGGATAAAGTAGGAGACCTGACACTTGCCACCTACCCAGATAGCTACTGCATAGTGGTGCTAAATGCCACCCCGGTTGCAGACCCTGAAAAGCACGTTTTGGGTTTCTACTCCGTCTCCGCGATGACCGTGAAGCTCTGTCCGACCTGTTCTGCTCAGGATGTCCCAGCTGTTATGCATCCCCTCGGTATATACACCACAGACCCGACACAAACAGCTCTCCTCTACTCGTCTACAGTTCAGGCGGTCAATTCCCTCTCTGGCATGTGCGGGACAGATTGTTACGGCTACACAAGCGTAGAAGCAAAGCTAAACGAGTCTATATTAAATAAAGAAGCAGCTGAGTTGTATCTGAATCTTTGCGATTCCTCCTCTCCATCTACCTGCCGCCTTTCCCAGTATTACTCACACGCCGCCTCCACTCTGGCAAATGAAGGAAGGGACCTCCTCTGCACCTACAACCCCTCTCTTAGCGGGTGCTAATTCCAGATAAAACCTAATCCCTCAGGAAATTTCTTATGATTTCCTTACCGTCCTGAGTTAGTATGCTCTCCGGGTGGAACTGAACTCCAAACACTGGATAATCCTTGTGCTCTATCCCCATTATCTCCCCATCGTCCATACTCCTGGCAGTTACTTCAAGGCAGTCCGGCAGGGAGGGCTCGTCAATAACCAGGGAGTGGTACCTCACCACTTTAAGGGGGTTCTTCAATCCGGAAAAAATTCCCCTCCCGTTGTGCCTTATAGCAGAGATCTTGCCGTGCATGAGGGTGCGTGCCCTCCGGATTTTCCCTCCATACACGTATCCGATACACTGGTGTCCAAGACATACTCCAAGTATCGGCACCTCGCCAGCGTATCTCTTTATCACATAATTTGAAATTCCAGCTTCCTCTGGTCTTTTCGGTCCGGGGGATATTATAATCCTGTCCACCCCCTGTGCTACCTTGTCAACCTTCCTCCTCCCGCTCCTGTTGTCCAAGACAACCGGCTCCACTCCCTCTTCCCCTACATACTGCACCAGATTGTAAACAAACGAATCTATATTGTCAATAACAAGGATTCTCTTCATTTTTGCCTCTCCAGCGCCTCAATCATGCCCTTTGCCTTGTTCACGGTTTCTCTGTACTCTCTCTCCGGGACCGAATCTGCGACAATTCCAGCTCCCGCCTGCACGTATGCCCTATTCCTCTCTATTACCACAGTTCGTATGGCGATCGCCATGTCCATGTTCCCGCTGAATGACAAATACCCGACCGCCCCAGCGTATATTCCCCTGCGAGATGGCTCAAGCTCATTTATAATCTCCATGGCCCTTACTTTTGGAGCTCCACTTACTGTGCCAGCAGGGAATATACTCTTGAACGCGTCTAGACAGTCTCTCCCCTCCTGTAGTTTCCCCACAACCTCTGAGACCATGTGTTGCACATGGCTGTATTTTTCCACTTCCATGAACTTTTTAACCTGCACACTCCCGAATTTCGCCACTCTCCCTATGTCATTCCTCCCTAGATCTACGAGCATCAGGTGCTCTGCTCTCTCTTTCTCATCGGACAGCAGTTCTCTTTCCAACCTGCGGTCCTCCTCCCCGACCCCCCTCGGCCGCGTTCCGGCTATTGGGTATGTCATCACTGATTTTCCTACTACTCGTGCCAACATCTCAGGGCTGGAGCCTACCACTTTTCTCTCCCCGAGATCAAGGTAGTACATATACGGAGATGGATTTATCCTCTTCAGTCTTTGAAATACAGAAAAGCCGTCTCCCTCAAACCGTGTCTCGAACCTCTGTGATAAAACCACCTGTACTACATCCCCCTCTTCTATATACCTCTTTGCCCTTTCTACAATTCTCTCAAACTCATTTTGCTTCATATTTGATTCAACCCCTCCAACCTTTGCCCCTTCCCCCCCTCTCTTTTTTATCCCCTCTCTAATCTTAGCGTAGATGTTCTCCAGCTCCTCTCTGCTTTCCTCCGCGTCAAAATCCCCAAATTCGTTTTGTGTGAGTATTGCCCTCTTGGCCTTGTGGTCGAATATGATATTGTTCTTGGAGATCACAAATTCGCAGTCTGGCTCTTTCAATTCATCTCTCTTCTCCTCCAGCTTTGTATAATAGCGAACGGTGTCGTACGCGAAATAGCCAACCAAGCCCCCAAAGAATCGCGTTCTTCCCTGGCCTTCCAGCCGAATATGAGACAGGATACCCCTAACAACCTCCACGGGCCCATCTCCCCTTGCTTTCAATTTCTTCAGCCCTGGGATATCGGACTCAAATCTAACCCTTCCCCCCTTGATGCTAATCCTCGCAATCGGGTTAAACCCTATAAACGAGTACCTTGCCACCTTCTCACCGCCCTCTGCAGATTCAAGCAGATAGGTATCCCTACCCTGCACGCTGGCATAGGCCAGATCTGGGTCCATCATCTCTATATCCAAACAGATCGGCTTCACCCTGACCACGTTATTCCCTTTTTCCATCTCAACTATTATCTATCTCCAAAGACCAAAAGTATAAGATTTTTGCGCTTATATTCTTAAAAAAGGCGAAATAAAGGAAAAAATTCCGATAATTTATTTAATTTAATATACTTCTTCCAACAAATTATATAAAATCTCCCAAAAAACAGCAGGTGAACTGGTCGGATTGACGGTTTTCCTCTTCACCCTCTTGTCTCTCCCCCTCCTTTTTACTCATTTTTATATAAAAAACCCTAATTTAATAATAAAATGTCAGATAAAATAAGAAAAAATCTACAAATTATGAAGTTAAATCGTTTAGATGAAACAGATTATAAAATATTGCGCATTCTTCAAAAAAACTCAAGAACCCCCTTTTTAGAAATAGCCAAGACCCTCGGCATCTCCAACGCGACGGTCCACGATAGGGTCAAAAAGCTTCTTGGAACTGGGGTCCTTAGGGGGTTTACAGTGCAATTAGACTCGAAGAAACTTGGGTATGAGATCACAGCCATAGTGGATGTTGTTCTGGACCACCCAAGCCTCGACCTGTACAAACTGAAGGAGGGCCTGTTGTCTATTCCGGAGATCACAGAGGCGTACAATCTCACAGGGGACACAGACCTCCTTCTAAAGATCAAAACCAAGACAATAGATGACCTCCGATCTCTTCTCACAACAAAAATCCAGCATTTGGAGGGAGTAAAGCGTCTCAGCACGAGTATAGTTCTCGACTCCCCAGTGGAGAGGGATATTGTGGTTTAGGTTTATGCCCCACTTCCCTATCTTTTTGAAGCGAGCTGCACATCCTCAGCACTTATGGTTTTTCTTCCAGCGTGCCGTGCTAATGCCAACGCATCCTCGGTTATCTCCTCAGCCTTTTCTCGCAGCACTTCTGCTAGTACTGTAGCAGCCTTTTCGCTCACCCTTTCTGCTCCCGTCTCCTTCATAATCCTCTTCACGGTTGTGATGGGTATCCTGCTTTGGGCCATGGGTATTTTTTGTTTTAGCTTTAATAAATAACCAAACTCAAACCTAAGGGAATGCTCACTAAGGAAAAGCTTCGGATGGTTTTCGGAGAAAAGTGGGAGAAGTATTACCAGGTAGAGCTGTTTAAGGAGAAGGGCTTTGAGCGGAAGCTATGCAAAAAGTGCGGAAGGCCCTTCTGGACATTGGATCCAGATAGAACAGTATGCGCTGATTCTCCCTGTGTAGATTATGGATTTATAAACAAACCAATCACAAGGGGAAAGTGGGACTATATCGAGACTTGGAGGAAATTCGAAAAGTTCTTCGTGAAGGAGGGCCATACCTCTATACCCCGATATCCTGTTGTAGACAGGTGGAGGCCAGATCTCTTCTTTACCATAGCCTCTATCCAGGACTTCCAAAGGCTTGATAATGGCAACATGAACTTTGTCTACCCCGCCAACCCCCTCATCGTTCCACAGGTCTGCCTTCGATTTCCGGATATCCAGAATGTCGGTATCACCGGCAAGCACTTGACCTCTTTTGTAATGAGTGGGCAGCATTCTTTTGGTTATCCCCATGAGTCTGGATCCTATTTCAAAGACAGGTGTATTGAATTAAATTTTGGATTTCTGCACAGGGAAATGGGGATACCTGAAGAGGAGTTAGTATACC
>JAOZPI010000032.1:6171-10836 GCA_029932835.1 archaeon
AGGATTTTTCTGCCTTTGGTCCCTGCATGGAAACATTTTCCAGAGGGTTGGAGCTCGTTAACTCTGTCTTTATGCAGTTTCAGTGTGAGGGGAATCACGGGAATCACTTCAGGGAGTTGGATATGAAAGTTATTGATGTCGGATGGGGGCATGAGAGGTTGGTCTGGTTCTCAAACGGAACTCCAGCCAGCTATGATTCCCTCTTTGGCCCGGTTACAAAAAAACTGAAAAAGAAGTTCGGAGTCTCTGTAGACAGAGATATATTTGACAAGTACTCAAGAATTGCTGGTTCACTTGATCTTGGGGAGGTGAAGGATATTGCAACTGCGAAGAAAAGGGTCGCTGACTACGTTGGGATATCTGAAGAGCAACTACACAGCGAAATAGAGCCGTTACAGGCCCTCTATGCCATAGCAGACCATTCTAGAACCTTACTCTTTGCAATAACAGATGGCGGAATACCCTCAAATGTTGGCGGGGGGTACAATCTGCGTGTGATCTTGAGAAGGGCTCTCAGCTTTATTGATGAGTTTGAGTTCGATGTGGACATAATGGATATAGCGCGTTGGCATGCCGATTATCTAAGCCCTATGTTTCCAGAATTGAAGACAGAGCTGGATACTATGGAGAGAATAATGGAAGTGGAAAAGAAAAAATTCAGAGACACTAGAGAGAAGATAAAGAGAACAATCAGAACACTCGTTGAAAAGGGATCGCGTTTTGACGAAAAAACACTCTTACAACTCTATGAATCGCAGGGCATTACTCCAGAGGAGGTAAAGAAATTCAACCCAGGCCTTCGGATACCCCCATCCTTCTATCAGAAAATAACAGAGAGCCATTCCAGTGCAACCCCCGAGATAGAGAAAATTGGAAAGAGACTCACTGGATTGCCGCCGACAGAGAAACTTTATTACTCTCCTGTCTTTGAGTTTAAGGCCCGTGTTTTAGCGGTTCTGGAAAATGGAGTCGTCTTGGACAAGACTGCCTTTTATCCAACGTCTGGGGGGCAGGAGCATGACACAGGAGAACTTAATGGAGCCAAGGTTGTGGATGTGTTTAAGGAGGGAGAAGTTATAATTCACACAGTGGTTGATGGGAAGTTCTCAGTAGGGCAAGAGGTTGTTGGTGTCGTGGACAGGAAGAGGAGAGAGCGTTTGTCTCGGCACCATTCCGCTGTCCATCTCGTAAATGGGGCCTCTCGCGCGGTTCTTGGAAACCATGTATGGCAGGCTGGCTCGGAGGTTCGGGAAGAGAAGGCAAGGCTGGACATAACGCACTATTCTGGGATCTCACAGGAAGAGCTCAACAGGATAGAAGACCTGGTCAATGAGAAAATACAAGAGGGCATCCCTATTGAGAAAATAGTGATGGAGAGGGGAGAGGCGGAGCAGAAGTATGGCTTCAGATTGTATCAGGGCGGGGCAATACCACAGACACATCTACGAATACTTAAAATCGGGGACTTTGATGTGGAGGCATGTGGTGGGACACATTGCGACAATACGAGAGAAATTGGAAGGGTTAAGATGCTCAAAGCAACAAAGATACAGGATGGCGTGGTGAGACTCGAATTCGTGGCTGGAGAGATGGCAGAAAAGGCGGAGAAGGAAAAAGGCACACTCTATAAACTGGCGAGGGAGTCCTTTGCGGAAATTTGCAACATCCCTATGTCTAACTCTCCAGGAGACGATGTAGCCTCTGCTGCAAAAATCCTCTCTGTTTCTCCCGCAATCCTTCCCCAGACTATCTCCCGTTTTATCTCAGAGTGGAAGGCATTCGGAACCAAGCTTGAGTCTCTTGGAGAAAAACCAAAGAGTAGCCTTCACACCTCGCGGAGCCTCGCTGAGGCTACCCGCCTCCTCTTCAACGAATGGAAGCAGCGCCAGAAACTCTTGAAGGCTCTTGTCTCCAAGACTGTGGCATCGGAGGCAGACTCTCTCAATTTCCCTGACGCGCGCACACGGGGCATATTCTTTGGAGTGCGGCTAAAGGATCTCATGGACGATCCCTCCTGCCCTCTGGAAAAAACGATGGAAAAAATACAAAAGATAGGGAAGGAAAAACAAAAGACATGAGTAGAGAATAGCCATTTATTTAACATAATCCACAACATAATCCACAACAATTCAACGCATGAAACAAACGCGTCAGGCTCCAATAAACTCAGAAATGGCGTACAATTTCAAAGAAGTGGAAGAAAAGTGGAGGAGTGAGTGGGAAAAAAACCATTTATTTGAGGTAGAACCTTCTGGGAAGAAAAAATTCTACATTACTGTCGCTTATCCTTATCCCTCTGGGGGCATGCACGTTGGCCATGCGCGCACCTACACTGTGCCAGATGTCGTAGCTCGATATAAGAGGATGCGGGGATATAATGTTCTTTTCCCAATGGCATGGCACGTTACAGGTACCCCCATCGTTGGGGCTGTAAAGAGGCTAAGGGACAGGGAGGAGAAGCAGATGAGGGTTCTTCGCGAGGTGTATCGGGTTTCAGACAGAGAGTTGAGCAAGATCCGTACACCTATGGATTATGCCTACTACTTCATTAGAAATCATTACATCCCCGGAATGCAGGGAATGGGTTATTCCATTGACTGGAGGCGGCAGTTCACAACTAATGACCCCCACTACAACCGCTTTATTACATGGCAGTTCAAGAATCTCTACTCCCGGGGCTTGGTCAGAGAGGGAAAGCACCCTGTCAGATACTGCTTGAACTGCAAGAATCCTGTGACAGCTCATGATCTATTAGAGGGTGAAGAGGCGGAGATACAGGAGTGGACTCTTCTTAAGTTCGCCTTTGGGGATTGCTTTATCATAGCTGCCACACTGCGTCCTGAGACTATGTATGGCCAGACGAACATGTGGGTAAATCCCAGTGTTGTGTACGTAAAGGCCAGAGTAGGCGACGAGTGTTGGATCCTCAGTCGAGAGGGAGCAGAGAAGCTCACGTACCAGGACAAAGAGGTGGAAATTATCGGAGAGGTAAATGGAGAGGACCTAGTTGGTAAATATTGCAGGGCGCCTGCCATAGACCGTGATATAATAATCCTCCCCTCTAGATTTCCAGATCCCCGTATAGCCACGGGATTTGTCACCTCTGTTCCATCCGATGCCCCATACGACTGGATGGCCCTTCAAGACTTGCAGAAAAATCCCGAAGAGTGCGAAAAGTATGGCCTTGATTGCGAAAAAATACGGGAACTGAAGCCGATTCCGATAATCCGAACAAAGAAGTACGGAGACATGGCGGCTCTGAGAATATGCGAGGAGATGGGGATAAAAGGGCAGACAGACCCTATGCTGGAAGAAGCTACACGGGAGGTTTATAAAGAGGGTTATCACACTGGCGTTATGCTGGATAATTGTGGTTCGTATGGGGGGATGCCAGTGGACAAGGCAAAGGATGCGATGCGGAGTGATCTTATATCCCAGAACCTTGCGGATACTATGTATGAATTCTCAGAGCCAGTGAGGTGTAGGTGTGGGGGCAGGGTAATTGTCGCAAACGCAGATTCGTGGTTTATCACATATTCAAACGAGGAGTGGAAGGCTCTTGCCAGGGGGTGTGTGGCTCAGATGAGGACAATCCCAGATGTAACAAAGGGCGAGTACTATCACACAATAGACTGGCTCAACGACTGGCCATGTGTGAGAAACTACGGACTTGGCACTCATCTCCCCTTTGATCCCCGCTTTATGATAGAGCCCCTCTCCGATTCTACTATTTATATGGCGTATTATACCATTTCCCACCTCCTCAAAAACCTCAAGCCAGAACAACTTAAAGAGGAATTTTTTGACTATGTCTTCCGAGGCATAGGAGATGTTTCTGAAATTTCAAATAAGAGCGGAATACCTGCAGAAGATATCAAAAAAATTCGGGACTCTTTTAACTATTGGTATCCGCTCGATTGGCGTTGCTCTGCATCCGAGCTCATAGGCAATCATCTAACCTTTATGATATTTCATCATACAGCGCTCTTTTCAGCTGACAAGTGGCCTGAGGGTATTGTGTGCTTTGGCATGGGCCTCCTGGAGGGAGAGAAGATGTCCTCTTCCAAGGGAAATGTGATCCTCCTCCGGGATGCCCTCCGGAAATATGGTGCAGACGTGGTTCGTTTGTTCCTTATGAGCAATGCCGAGCCATGGCAGGATTTCGACTGGCGGGAAAACGAGGTTGTGGGGGCTCAGAAGGCCCTTGTCAGGTTTCTCAACTTCGCTGAGAGGGTTATTGATATGCAACCGAATAAGGTGAGGGGAACGAAGATAAGACTACCCTCAGAGAAAAGCAGAATAGATCGCTGGTTACTATCAAAGCTACAGGATATAATAGGGGAGGTAGTCGCTTCTCTGGAGAAATTCCAGACAAGGAAGGCCCTGCAGGCCGGGTTTTTTGAGGTTTTTCTCCTCCTCCGCTGGTACGAGGTCCGAGGTGGCAAAAATCCATCGGTGCTTCTTCATTTCTTGGACGTATGGACGCGACTTCTGGCACCATTTATCCCCTTTGCTACCGAGGAGATCTGGAGCAGAATTGGAAGCGGGTTTATCATAAATTCACCATTTCCGCAGCCTGATGCATCCCTCCGGGAGAAGCAGATTGAGTTGGAGGAGGAGCTCATACGATCCGAGAAGCTGGCTTCGTTGGGGCAGCTTGCAGCA
>JAOZPI010000078.1 GCA_029932835.1 archaeon
AGTTAAAAATCACGTGTTTGGGCTTAGTCTGACTTTAGTTTTTTATTCGCCTTTTATACACCAATGAGGCAATAGCAACATCCTGAATCGCCGTGCCTACTGATTTAAACAAGGTGATGTCGTTTTTATTGGTCCTCACCCTCTTTCCCGAAATTACATCCTTTATCTCTGTTATCCCCCCCTTATAGTTTTTCAGATCTCCGGATTTTAACGCATCTTTAGAATCTATGACTACTTTTGCCTTGTTTATAACATCGTCGTCCAGCTCCCTCGAATCTGGGGTGTGTGCACCTATTGAGGTAATATGGGCTCCCGGCCTTAGTTTATCCCCAAACACAACAGGTGTTTTTGAGACTGTGGCCGCTATGATTATATCGGCATCAAGCACACCGTATTTTGTTGATTTCTCTATGGGAAGCCCAAGGTGCGACATATCTGCAATAAATTTATCCATCGCCTCTTCCTTTGGATCATATATGAGAACGTGGCTCAAAGGGCGAACCAAGGAAAGCCCCTCAAGCTGTGTCCTTGCCTGCGTTCCACACCCTATTATGCCAACTGTAGTTGAATCCTCTCGAGACAAAAGACGAGCAGCTATTGCGCAGAGGGCACCAGTGCGAAGCGCGGTCAGGTAATTTGCATCCATTATCGCCTTCACATGACCATCGCTTTCATCGCAGAGTATGAGGGTAGCAGTTATCGTTTGCTTCCCCCTGCTCTTGTTTTCTGGATAATCTGAGACTATCTTACACGAGAGGCCCATGCCATCTACATAAGCTGGCATAAACCCCCACCATCTCCACTCATTTCCAGGAATAAGAAACTGCGTCTTTGGAGGATAGACCACCTTCCCATGCGCGTATGCCAGGAATGCCTTCTCCACCACACCTATTACGTCCTCCATGGATATGTTTTCTCGTATTTCCCTCTCAGATATGAATTCCATCTTGGAAGGGTAAGGATCAAAGCTGTGTCACTTCTTTCATTCCGCTGATGAGGAGATTATTTATATCGGGCTTCGCCACCCCAAAGCTTATATACTTCTTGTCCAGCTCTGGGAAAGTAGCAGGAACATCCCTTATGAGAATACGGTACTTCTCAAGGAAGAAATCCCGAACCTCCGTAGACGTGAGCCCGGTAACCGAGATATCCATAAAGAGAAAAGAGGTTGAGGAGTCCCACACTCGTATCCCGAGTTTTTCATACTGAGTGCGTATGCGGTCTTTTTCAGCAGCGACCTTCTTCCAGATACCGCGGTAGTAGTCTAAATCGTCCAGGGAAGCCATCGCCCCAAAGACCCCAAACCTGTTGAACTCAAATCCACTCAGAATCCTGTTATAAGCGTCGCAGCCCTCCCGAGATGAGATGATATAGGCCATCCTCGTACCAGCCAAGCCAAAACCCTTTGAAAAGCTCCGCATAATGTAGAGGTTTTCATATTCGTTCACCACATCAGCCACTGTCTCCCCACAGTACTCGTAATAGCACTCATCCACCACCACAACTGCATTGGCATTTTCCACAACCTTGAGTATATCATCACGGCGTATCTTGAGAGAGGTTGGGTTATTTGGACTGCACAAAAAAACCAACTTTGTCTTGTTGTCTATCGCCTCAAGTATTTTATCTGCATCCATTGCAAGATCTGGTTCTTCCAGCATAACCTTTTTTTCCCTCCCGCCAGCCCTCTTTGTGCCAAGGCCCAGCTCCGGATAAGTTGGCGACATAGTTACCATGTTATCCCCCGGTGAGATAAAGATGCGAGGAAGCCTGTTTAATACCTGATCCAGCGCCTCATCTATTGCTATGTTCTCTGCATCCACACCAACATAGTCCGAGATTTTTTCCCTTAGCTCAGTGGTTGGCTTGTCCCCTAGGTATACATAAGTCTTTCCAAGTGGGGCCTGTTCTCTCAAAACCCTGACCACATTGGGGGACAGATCATACTGAAACTCGTTCAGATTGAGCCTCGCAATAGGTTCAATTTGGGTTTTTGCTCCATAGGCCGCAAGTTCGCACTCTTTTAGGTAAGGGTGCATCAACTCTCCAATCGAAACCATTGGTTATTTAGTGGGAGGTTAAATAAATATAATGAGAAAAAGTGTCGATCAGGCTGCAAAGGGGGCTAAAAATTATGGGTGTGTTGTTTTTTGTTTATTAAGATTGAACCTGATTTCTATTGAATTTGTATGGGCCGGAAACCCCTCAAACTCCGACAAGGTTGTAATTGACTTCCGCAGGCGAGATAACCCCTCATATGACACCTTCTCAACAGTTGGTTTTTTCAGAAAGCTCTCCACGCTCACTCCAGAGTACATACGCGCAAATCCGCCTGTAGGCAATACCGCATTTGGCCCAGCAAGGAAATTGCCCACGGTTATGGGGGAGTATGGCCCAATACAGTAGGTCCCAGCGTTTTTTATTTTCTTCATCGTTTCTTCGGGATCTCGCGTGTGGATAGCTAGATGCTCCGGGGAATATCTGTCTACGAATCTTTCCGCCTCTTTCATGTTCTTACAAAGGATAATCGCAGAGTACTTTTTTATGTTTTTCTTTACATACTCCCTCCTGACTTCGCTTAGATCCTGTAGCATGAGGTAGAGGAGTTTCTGCACATCAAGAGCCAATTCCTGCGAATCTGTGACAAGCACACCAGCGGAATCCGGGCCATGCTCCGCCTCACTCAAAACATCAGCAGCCACAAATCTCGGATCTGCAGATGAATCTGCGATCACCATTCCCTCGCTTGGACCTGGGGGAAAGTCTATGCGAACATCATTCCTCACTAGTCTCTGGA
>JAOZPI010000079.1 GCA_029932835.1 archaeon
AAAACTGGATGGGGATATAATTGATGTGCTAGATGAGGTAGAGGATGTGCTGAGGGAAATACAGAGATTGGACAGACGGTATGGGGAAAGGGTAGAATATGGGTTCCAGAAAGAACTGAAGGGAGTAAAGGGAGCCCTTAACAAGTTGGTGGAGATCGTTGAGAAGGGGGATAAAGCTATAGAGGGGGGAAGGGAGATGGTCAGAGGGGTTAGCAGGCTGGCTGGAGAAGCGAAGAGGGTGGGGAGAATACTAGAAGACATCAAAAGGCTTGAGAAGAAGGCAGAGGGAAGTGAAAGGGCAGCAAGAGAGAGGGAAGAAAGGAGGACAAGATTAGAGGAGGAGATCGAGAAGATGAAAAACAGCGAAGAGGCCATGAAAATCAAGAGCCTCAGATCAGAATTGGATGGATTATATAGAAGGAGAGGGGAGTATGAGGGGAGAGTGCTGGGTATACTAGGTCCCCTAAGAAGGGTGTTTAAGAAGTATGAACATGTTGTTGCAGACAAGAGGGAAAGGGGAATAGTAGCTAGGTACATAGAAGACATGGTAGGCACATACATGCGTGGAGATCAAAACCTTCCAAGTGTATTGGTAGGGATACAAAAGGCTGTGCAGAGCGGGGAGATTAAGCTAGAGGAGGGGGAGAAGGAAAAGGTCTTGAGAAGAATCAGGGGGGTTGTTTTTTCTTCTCTTGAAAAGTGGAGAACAGAATATAACAGCATAGTTTCCAGGATTAGAACAGTGGAGGTGGGGATAAGGGGGAACACTGTATTTGAGGAGGTAGAGAGGAGGGAGAGGGAAAGGGAAGAATTGAGGAGGGAGGCAGAGACAGAAAGAAGAAGGGCGGAGGAGCTGAAGGAACAGGTAAGGGAAAAGAGGGGAAAACTGTCAGAGGGGATAACAGAGCTAGAGAGGGAAATATCCAAAACCATAGGAAAAAGGGTGAGGATTGTATAATTTATTTGGTTTAGAGCTTTTTTCTGGTAGGTAGTAAGGATATTTGAGCTGTGTCTATTGGTGGGTTTCCAGGGCGCATCCAGTATTGGAGCTCCCCAAGACCCTCCTCCAATTGCCTTGGGATCTTTCGTCCGGTCTGGGAGAGCCAACCAGCATCTGGGAATTGCTGATTCAGGGCAGGATCTTCAATTCTCGCACGCGATATGAATTCCCCAAGTCCGCGGTTTCTTATGATACTATCTCTTGGCTTGAAGACTCCAGACCACACAGCCCAGACCTTAAAAACAGTATCAGGAAAGCGCCCCCCACCCATATCCACCGCAAGAACAGAGCATGTTTTTGTGATCTTCATGACCCTTTTTATGGTCTCAAAAAACCTCACATCCCCCTTTATAAACACAGCCTTCTTGAGGAGCCCCCTGTCTAGGCTCTCAAACGCGTCCTCTGCCTGTTTGGCCTTGTCCACAGCTACAACCAAAGACGCATTTCGTAGTATAATCTCCGTAGAGCGCCCTAAGTGTGGCCCTATCTCTATTACAGTATCCCCGGGATGTACTGTACGAAGGAGGGTATTGTGATACTCCTTTCGGTTGTATACTATAGAGATCATGGTATTCAGCCCTTTATTGGTATTCTATGGTTTTATAAAATAAACAATTAAATCTAATGGGGATGAAATAACGAGGATGAAATGCGCCATATGCGGAAGCGAGATAAAGGAGGGTTTGTTAGGAAAGATTATTGGGACCTATGTGAAGAAGGGAGGAAAAATGTACGCTATTTGCAACAAGTGCCAGAGGATTGGAGATAAAGAGATCAAGGAGAGGATAATAAATGCCTGATAGAGATGAAATCGAAAGGATGAGGGCAACAATAGATGAGATAGATGAGGCGTTATTGAGACTTATCGCCCAGCGAAGGGATATCGCAATTGAAATAGCAAAGGTGAAACAGAAAAGCGGGGAGCAGGACGACGAAAAAAGATTAAAAGAGGTATTTGAGAGGGTAGAGAAGAAAGCTGAGGAATTGGGTCTGGATAAAGAAACGATGAGGGAGCTGTGGAAGGCTATGATTTCTTATATGATAAGGGAGCAGATGAGGAGGTATCCATATTGAGATGGAGAACGTTTTCAGGGCGTATGATATACGGGGCGTGTGGAAAAGGGAGATTACAGAGGGATTTGCTGAGGAGATAGGGCTGTCTTTTGGAACGATCTTAGGGAATTCAGGGAGAGTGGCCGTGGGTAGAGATCCAAGGCATGGGGGAAAAGAACTGTGCAGGGCCATATCTTCAGGGCTAAACAAAGCAGGGGTTGATGTGGTGGATGTTGGAATGGTCCCCACACCCACTCTAAATTACTATTGCCTTAGGGAGGGCATGAGCGCAGGGGTTATGATCTCTGCGTCTCACAACCCTCCGGAGTATAACGGAATCCGATTTAGGAAGGGGGATGGGTCTGGGTATCCGGAGTGTATCCCAGAGGTGAAGAGGATATACAAAGAGCGTGTATGGAAAAGGGCAGACAAGAAGGGGACTCTACAGAAGAGCGAGGTCGTAGATAAATACCTGAGATATGTGGTGGGCAAAACAAACCTAGAGAAAGAACTAAGGATTGTGGTAGACCCTGGAAATGGGGCTGCGTCTGGGATTGGGAAGCGTATGTTTGAAATGCTTGGGTGCTCAGTAGAGAGTATAAACGATTTTCCAGATGGGGACTTTCCGGGGAGGAGTGCCTATCCGAATGAAAAGACCTTGGAAGGGCTGCAG
>JAOZPI010000080.1 GCA_029932835.1 archaeon
TGTAGAGAATGTCCTCGGGAAGGTTCTGGCTGAGGAACCAGAACTAAAGGGGAACATAGAGGGGGTTGTATCAGAGGTGAGAAAGGTCGTCAAAGAGGTCAACAACCTCACAAGGGATAAATTGGAGAAGGAATTTGCAAGCTATGGTTTCAGCAAGAGGGTGAACTCCAAGAGGGGAATGCTCCCGGAGTTGCCGAATGTAAGGGGAGAGGTCATTATGAGATTTGCACCAAACCCGTCCGGGCCCCTGCATATAGGACATGCCAGGACAGCAATATTGAACGATGAGTACGTGAAGAAATACGGGGGGAAGTTGTATTTGAGGATTGAGGATACTGATCCAAAACGCGTGGACAAGGACGCATACCGTATGATAGAGGAGGATCTGAAGTGGTTAGGGGTAGAGTTCGAAGAGATCATCACCCAGAGCAAGAGGCTGGCTGTTTATCGAGATTTCGCCGCCCGCCTTATAAAGGAGGGGCATGCTTATGTGTGCTCTTGTGGACAGCAGGCCTTTAAAGAGTTCAAGGACAGGGGAAAAGAGTGTCCCTGTAGGAAAAACAGCATTGAGAGGAACATAGAGCTGTGGGACAAAATGTTAGATGGCGACAATAAGCTGGTTTTGAATCTAAAAACCGATATGAAACACAAAAACCCAGCCCTGAGAGATTTCCCTATAATGAGAGTCACAAAAGAGCACCACCCCCTCACCGGTAAGGAGTGGGATCTTTATCCACTTATGAACTTCTCTGTGGTAATTGATGATCACCTCCTCGGCATAACGCACGTTTTGAGAGGAAAAGACCACCTGATAAACACGCAGCGCCAGCTCTTTATATACGACTACTTCGGCTGGAAACCCCCAGAGCTGATCCACAATGGACTTTTGAACATATCGGGCGTTAGTCTTTCGACCTCCACCATGAAGAAGGGGATTGAAGAGGGGAAATATGAGGGATGGGCAGATCCAAAACTCGGAACGATAAGGGCTCTGAAAAGGAGGGGGATACAACCAGAGGCAATAAGAAATGTTATGAAGATGATCGGGATAGGGGATACAGATGTTAGATTTGAATGGGATAATCTGTACGCTGAGAACAGAAAAATCGTGGACGACAAAGCAAATCGATATTTCTTTGTGCCAAACCCGGAAGAGGCCTGGATAAAGGGGCTACCAGAGGAGGCGGATATTATAAGAATACCACTGCATCCAGACCACCCAGAAAGGGGGTATAGGGACATTGTACTGGAAAAGAGAGGCGGAACTGCAAAGGTGTTCATAGCGAAGGAGGACGCCAAGAGGCTGAAGAGAGGGGAGATAATAAGGCTAAAGAATTTCTGCAATATACAGGTGGATGAGGTAAGGCCCATCATGGCAAGGTTCTTGGACGAGAAAAATCTAAAGGTTCCCATTATACAGTGGTTGCCAGAGAGAGTCATGGGATGTGAAGTCATAAAACCGGAGGGCAAAATTAGCGGCTTCTGTGAAGAAAACTGCAGGCATCTGGAGCACGGAGATATTATACAGTTTGAGAGGTTTGGATTTTGCAGGATGTACAGGGTAGAGGGAAATGACGTCGTGTGTTATTTCGCACACCGTTGAGCGAACCCCTCCAAGATAGGGCAAAAGGGTATGTTCTCAGGATCCCGCCAGAGCTTCTATTAGAGACCCAGAGAGGGGAGGATCGCTATAATCCCTGATATGATAAGATAGAAAGCCACAAGGTAGTTAAGTATCTTTGGAAATACAAGAACTATCAAACCGAAGGCTATACTCATGATTCCCCATAAAAGCTGGGCGCTTAGTATAATATCTGCCACTTTGATTTTATGGGAGGCTGAATAAAAATCAGAACTCCTCTATAGATCGTTTAGAGCGACGCCTCCAAGCAACAAAGAGGAGGAGTAGTGCCACAGTAGTGAGTAAAAGGGCTGCTGGTTTCTCTGGCTCTTTCATAATGGTCTCAACTATCTGTTGCTCTGTGGATTGGTTTCCTGTTGAGGGTGGAGGTGGGACAGGCCTGTCATTTACATACACGTCCTTTTCCGCAGTGTGGTATCCAGGCTTAGTAGCTCGTATTTGCCAGATTCCGGGCTGGTCCACACCATAGATAAATGGACTCTCGCCGTGGAGTAAGGCACCGTCCGGCTTTGTAATAGAAAGATTTGCAATAACGGGATTCCAATCCTCGTCGGTTACGTTTATGTGGAGAACATCCCCAACCACCAATATCCTTGAATCCGTGCTTATTACAAGCTTTGGAACTGCAAGCGGGGTGCAGTTTCTTATAGTCGTATTGTCTCCGAAACAGTCCTGGTCCTCACACGGACAATGGCAGGTTCTTGTCTGTGTTCCGTTCACACAAGCAGACCAGTCACTACACACCCACTCTTCGTTGCACTCTTCCCTGCATATCCAATCACCACCTACGCATATACCACCCAAACAGCGATCATTAGATGTGCAAGGATCTCCGTCATCACACCGAGTCCAATCAGGCACGGCTGTATGGGAACAAAAGAGATCCTCGCAAGCGTCCACAGTGCATGAGTTTTGATCGTCACAATCAGCATCTTCATTGCACTCACAAGACCGAGTCGTGGAGTGGTCACCATAACAGTTGCTGTCATCTGCGCAATCACAGGAACAAGAACGGGTAGCAAGCCCATCAATACATAAGCCCCAGGGGCCACATGTCCATGGCCGATG
>JAOZPI010000033.1:0-1397 GCA_029932835.1 archaeon
CTACGCCTCACACAGCCTGAAGTGCACATCCCAGCCTCGGCGCATAACATTAGCAAGAGTGATAGAAATGAAATCTCCACTATTAAGAGTAAGGAATCTGGATGTTAGATTTGGAGACGAGCTAGTAATCAATAACCTAAGTTTTGATGTGGAGAAGGGCCAATATCTAACCATCATAGGTCCAAATGGCTCGGGGAAGACGACTCTGCTTCGGACCCTTCTGGGTCTTTTGCCCTATAAGGGGACGATCACGTGGCAGAAAGGTCTGAAAATAAGCTATCTTCCTCAGCATCTATCCAAAGAGAAATTCTCACAGCTTCCCATAACTGTAGAGGAATTCTTTCGGTTTAAGACCTACCCTCCCTCCTCAGAATTAGAACTTTTGAAGAGTGTTGGTCTCAGGCCGAATATCCTAAAAAAGAACCCCTCTACCCTATCGTCTGGCCAATTCCAGAGGATGCTTATTGCTTGGGCTATGATTGACAAGCCTGATGTTCTCCTTTTTGATGAGCCAACTACAGGCATAGATATTGGGGGCGAAGAAACTGTTTATTCCCTCCTGAGCAAGTTCTGGGCAGAGGAGGGTCTTACTATAATACTGGTTACCCACGATCTAGATATTGTTTATGCTCGCTCCACAACATGCTTGTGTCTCTCTAAATCACAGTCCTGCTACGGGCCTCCAAGAAAGGTTTTGACTCCAGAGGCTCTTCAGCAGATATATGGAGAGGATATAAAATTTTATAAACACAATCACTCTTGACGATGGAGCAACTCCTTGTCGTATACATAGCTGGAGCGTTTATAGCAGGGATCGCCTCGTATCTAGGCTCCCTCCTGATTACGCGAAGGATGGCATTAGTGGGGGGCCCCTTAGGGCATCTCGCACTTCCTGGTGTGGCTCTGGCCCTAATATACAACTTTGCCATATTCTTCGGTGCTCTCATCTCCATACTCCTCGGTGTTGTCTTTATATGGCTCTTTAGCCTTCGGACAAAGTTACCGATGGACTCCCTAACTGCTATAGTGTTCGCTTCTGGTGTTGCCTTAGGGTTTTTGTTCCTCCCCATGTCGCACGCAGAGGAGGCCCTTGTTGGTGATATAACCAAAATAGATCTATTTGATTTATCTCTAGCCGTGTTGCTTTCACTTGCCCTTTTCGTTGTGGTAGGTAGAACATATCACAAACTTGTCTTATCTGAACTTTCCGAGGATCTTGCCAAGACCATGAACATAAATGTGAGAAACTACAATCTCCTCTATCTCATCTCAATAGCACTTGTGGCCGCTATGGAGGTGAAGATAGTTGGAATATTATTAACTGCGGCCTTAATCTCTCTTCCTCCAGCAGCTGCCAGAAATATCAGTCGTAGCCTTCGGCAGTACTCCATACTCTT
>JAOZPI010000033.1:1407-3541 GCA_029932835.1 archaeon
AACTCTCTGTGTTATTCGGCTCTACATCTGCTCTCTTTGGTATATGGCTCTCACAATCTCTCTCACTTCCAGCAGGACCCCTCATAATTCTTTCAGGATTTTCGGTATTCCTGTTCTCCCTGATCTTTTCAAAGAGGCAGTAACAGGAGGAGTGCTGAGAAAATTCCTATTTTCCCCTTACCCTTTTGATAATGTAGTTTGTTAGCACATATGTCCACAAGACCAGTAGGGCTCCATAGAGAACATAGGAGAGTGCCCTTAGGATAGTCATCTGATATATGGATGACACCAAAGAACTAGCAACGGTGTATGCCCCCAGTGGAAACACAAACGCCCACCACATTTCAGAGAAGGGTATACCTGCCCCCTCCCTTGATATTCTGTAATACAGCATCAGCAGTCCAAGAACAACCCACACCCCATAGCCCATCATAATAATTGCGTAGAGTTTGGCAATAACTGGAAATACCTCGTGCAAGCCATAAACCTGGAGGGGTTTCAGAAGCTGTGCTGTTAGTAGCATTGCTAAAATAGAAACACCGACAGGTGCGAGGACTATGTTAAAAGTTGGGGTTAATTTTGCTGCCGGGGGCTCATGAAATTTGGTCCTGAAGTAGAGCAAGGAGAGTGTTAGAAAATATAAGACAAAGGCAGGCCCCAAGATCAAGAGATTTAAAACTAGTAAGTCCCCTGCCCAATGTTCAACTCTCGTGGCTAATGCAGAGCCTGCTGATACCAAGACAAACAGGCCCACGGGCGGAATAAACCAAGTCCCGATCACCTCTTCCACACGAGACCGAAATTTTATATTTATCGGAATAACGATCACAAAGATTAGAGAGAGCACGAGACTTATACCCCAAAATACGCTAGCAAGCGGTATGGAATATTCCCCCAAGTATGGGAGCCCTATTTTCACCAGCATCAGGCATATCAAGGCAGCGCTTATTGAAATAGTAGGGTATAAATTCGCTCTTAGTGGAGTCTTTAGGTCTTCCCATACTCTCCCCCATCTTCGCGCGATATGCCAGATAAAGACGCCAAATTTCCAAGAGAATAGGGCTATAATGGATATTTCTATTATATACGCAAATGTGGTGCCGATTGCACCCCCAAGTATGCTCTTCGATGCCAGGGCCAGTGTCGCGCTTCCCATCATAGCGATAAATGGAACCAGGTTGATTTTTTCCTTTTTCTCCATATTCCTCCCTCTGTTATGAATATATATCCAATATAATCATTTAATATATAATAATGTATAAAAATGTAATCATTCTTGATGGCTTTAAAATGGAAAAGATCACATACAAACCGATCGGATTAATTCACTCCCCGTTTAAAGAACCAAAGGGCGTCCCAATACAGCCCACAGCTGCGGCCGGTGTGCGTGGAACTGTTGAGGTCTTCCCCCAATACAGCGGTGGCCTGGACAGCCTTGGCGAGTTTTCTCACATTCTCCTCCTCTACCACTTTCACCTTTCCTCCCCTCCCCACCTGAGGGTGAGGCCCTTCATGGACGAGAAGCTTCGGGGAGTTTTCTCTACGCGCGCTCCAAGCAGGCCAAATCCGATTGGTATTTCGCTAGTTCGTCTACTTAAGATTGAAGGAAATATCTTGTATATCCAAGATGTGGACATCATAGACGGGACCCCCCTCCTGGATATAAAGCCCTATGTTCCAGAATTTGATGTTAGGGATACAGGGAGAATCGGTTGGCTTGAGAAAAACGTGAAGAAACTCCCAACTGCCAGAGACGATGGAAGGTTTTCAGCCTAGTGTGTTAAAATCCCTCTCTAGCCAACCTTTTTATACCCCCTGTTTCTAATTAAACACTTTCTCCAGCGTTGAATTGAAGGTCAGCACAAATTTCATCACTCTATTTCATATTCCATGCTATGGCAAAATACCATAAACCACGGGTTGGTTCCCTTGGTTATTCCCCTCGGGTAAGGGCAAGGAAGGAGACGCCCACTATAGGCACCTACCCAAGGATAGATGACCCCATGCCCCTCGCCTTTCTCTGTTATAAAGCGGGTATGACTCACGTCTTGGCAAAGGATCTCAACAAAACATCCCCTACCTACAACATGGACATCCAGATTCCTGTCACGCTTCTTGAGGCCCCCCCTCTTAT
>JAOZPI010000033.1:3551-10304 GCA_029932835.1 archaeon
ATTGTATTCGGAATACGCTCTTATGTCCCTGCCTATGCCTCTCTGGAGGTCCTCACCGACGTATTCTCTGAGAATCTCACTAAAGAGCTTTCAAGGAAGCTCTCATTGCCAAAGAACCCTCACACATCGGAAAAAATGAGAACAATAGAGGAGAATATGGACACTATAGTGAATTTCAGCCTCTTGGTTCACACACAACCCAAAAAAACAGGACTCTCAAAGAAGAAACCTGATGTCATGGAGATTCCCTTAGGGGGCGAGCCAAAGGCCCAATTTGACTATGCAAAGGGAGTTCTCGGAAAGGAGCTGCGATCCTCCGATGTTATAAGCGAGTCTGAATTTGTAGACGTCTTGGCAGTAACAAAGGGGAAAGGATTTCAAGGTCCAGTAAAAAGATGGGGAATCAAGATACAGAAGAGGAAGGCAAAGAGAGCCGGTCATATGAGGCACGTTGGTTCTGTTGGTGGTTGGACCCCTGCGAACTTGAGTTGGCTTACGCCTATGGCTGGGCAGACTGGTTATCACAATAGGACAGAGCTCAACAAATTGGTTTTAAAAATTGGAAGTGATGGAACTGAAATAACACCCAAGGGGGGTTTCCTCAATTACGGTATTGTGAAGGGGGATTATATAATGATTAAGGGTTCCATCCCAGGTCCAAGAAAGAGGGCAATCGCTTTAAGGAAGGCGGTTCGTCCTCCCCAGAAGGTCCCATCGTATTCAATTTCCTATATCTCTGTCGATTCAAAACAGGGAGCATAATGGCAAAGAAGAGGACTTCAAAAGAGCCAAAGGGCAACCAAGGATCTGTATCAAAAGAGAGAAGGAAAGTCCCTGTTTTCTCTTTGAATGGAAATAGCAAGGCTACTGTGGACCTCCCCAAAATTTTTTCTACTGAATACAGACCCGATTTGATCCTCCGGGCTTTCGTTTCTGAACAGTCTTGGGAGCGACAACCTTATGGCACTGACCCGATGGCAGGTCTCAGAACCACAGCAGAATACTATGGAAGGAGGAGGGAATACTACCGCCTTACCGTCAATCGTGGAATCTCGCGCCTTCCGAGAGAAAAGCGCCCTGGTGGTGGTTTGGGGCATGTGAAACAGGTTCCTCAGGCGAGGGGAGGCAGGAGGGCTCACCCCCCCAAAGCAGAGAAGAAATGGGGGAAGAAAATAAACTTAAAAGAATGGATCAAGGCCCTGAAGTCTGCCATAGCAGCAACTGCGAACATAGATCTTATTAAGGGTGAGGGGAGAAGCCATGTACTAAAGGAAGTGTCCCCCCCTCTTGTGGTTGAAGATGCTTTTGAACACCTAAAAAAGACGAGGGAAATAGAAGCTATCTTCGACAAGCTCCATCTGTCTGAGGATCTAGAAAGGGCGAAAGAGAAAAAAATAAAAGCTGGTCGCTCTAGAGGAGGGAAAAAGAGAACCAGAAAATCAGTGCTTATAGTATTCTCAAAGGACTGCGATGCGATGAGAGCGGCTGCCAATCTTCCCGGTGTTGATGTTTCAACTGTTGCAGATCTGATGGTTAGCCTTTTGGCCCCAGGGGGGCACCCCGGAAGGTTAACTCTTTGGACAGAAGGCGCTCTAAAAAAACTTGACAGTTTGATGGAGAACGCTGCAATTGAAAAATGAAACCACTGAGATATCCGATACTTACAGAGAAGACCTTTGATATGTTGGAGAGGGAAAACAAACTAGTTTTTGCTGTAGATGAAGAGGCAACCAAATTGGAAATAAAAGAGGCGGTGGAAAAGGTATACAACGTAAAGGTGGACTCAGTTAATATAATCCGAGACTTCAAAAGAGAAAAAAAAGCCATAATTAGGCTCAAACCTGATTACGAGGCAGGAAAGATAATATCAGATCTTGGGCTAATGTAATAAAAATGGGAAAGAGGTTAATACAACAGGCAAGGGGCCGTGGAGGGCCGCCATACAAAGCTCCTAGCCATAATTTTGTCTCCGATGCGAGATATATGCCCTTGGATGAGTTCAAAAAAGGAGGGATAATGCAGATTATCGATTTTGTTAGCGATCCTGTTAGATCAGCCCCTCTTGCTCTTCTTCTCACTGAAGACTTCCGGGAGAGGTACATGATAGCCCCAGCTGGTGCATCAGTCACTGATATAATAGAATTTGGGGAGAACGCGCCTGTAGAAAATGGCAACATATTACCAGTGGAGAAGATTACAGAAGGGACGCCTGTTTATAACATAGAACTTGTCCCTGGAGACGGGGGAAAGCTTGTGAGGGCCTCTGGATTAGCAGCCTATGTCATATCACAGGACTACGAGAGGAAAAAGACTATAATACGGCTCCCATCAAAGGCAAAGGCTGAGATTGACTTTGGGTGCAGGGCGACTGTTGGTGTAATAGCAGGGGGAGGAAGGGTAGAAAAGCCTTTTATTAAGGCTGGGAATAAGTACAAGGACCAGAGATCCAGAGGGAAATTATACCCAAGAACCTCTGCCACAGCGATGAATGCTGTGGATCACCCATTTGGCGGAAGAACAAACATCGGTCGTTCTAGCTCTTCAAAGAAAAACGCACCACCGGGAGCGAAAGTAGGAAAGATAGCTCCAAGGCGTACTGGCGTAAGGAAAACCAAGCTGAAAGGACAAAACAACACAAAATAAGATGGCCAAAAAAGAGTTTTTATATCGCGGAAAAAATCTGGAGGAACTGAAGGCAATGTCTCCAGAAGACTTTGCCCACTTGCTCCCCTCAAGACAGAGGAGAAGTGTCTTAAGAATGCTCAACGCAAGGGAGGGTGATCCTCGCCTCATTCTCTACAAAAAGATAAAAAAGAGGGCAGGAAATCTGAAGACCCACTGCCGCGACTTTGTGATACTGCCTGAAATGGTTGGGATGGTCATACAGGTTCATAACGGAAAAGAGTTTCAAAGGGTCGAGATCAAGGACAAAATGATAGGTCACTTCCTTGGAGAGTTTGCTCTTACTCGCAAGTTTATACAGCATTCGGCCCCAGGTATTGGAGCCTCTAGATCCACGAAGTTTGTCTCTGTCAGAGTATGAAGATAGGATACGGATACACCCCGGAAAACGAAGCCTTTGTTTCCAAAGCTACTGGAAAGGAGATGCGGGTTAAGTTCAAGGATTGCAGGGAGATATGTGCTGCTATAAAAGGGATGAAAGCCCTAGATGCTAAGGCTTACTTGGAGGGTGTCCTAGATGGTAAGGGGTATATACCGGTCAAAAAAACAAAGAAGCAGTCTGGGCATAAGGCCGGGATGAAGCCTTATGGGAAAACTCCTCTTAAAGCAACAAGGGCAGTCCTCTCTGTTTTAAATTCCGCAATAGCAAACGCTGAGGCAAAGGGTCTCGATACAAGTACCTGTATAGTTGTCTCTGCACTTGCCCAAAGAGGCCCTAAGATAAGGAGGGTGCGTCCAAAGGGAAGATATGCTGTTTATCAATCACACCTGACCACAGTCCAAATACACCTTGAGGAGGTTTCAGAATAATGGCAATAGAAAGGTTGTTCGTAGGAGAGGGAGTAAAGGAGATGGAGGTGAAGAAGTATCTGAACAAAGAGCTACGCAGAGCTGGACTCGCTGCGATAGTTATCCAAAGAACGCCTCTTGTGACTAGAATTGTTCTGTACTGTGATCGGCCTGCTCTTGTTATAGGCAGGAAGGGACGCAATGTTAAACAGGTAACAAAGGTTATCGAAGAGGTATACAAGATCGAGAAGCCGGAGCTGGAAATAAAGAAGGTTGAGAATCCCAATTTAGAACCAAATATAGTTGCGTATCGTATAGCGGCAGCCCTTGAGCGTGGAATGAATCCAAGAAAAGTTGGCTACAAAGCCCTTCAAGCGATAATGCGAGAAGGAGCAAAAGGAGCTGAGATTATAATGTCAGGGAAGCTAGTCGGAAAGGGGGGGAGAGCAAGATCTCTAAAAATGAGGGCAGGGTATCTAAAAAAGTGCGGACAGCCCTCATTTGTTCAGGTTCTTCACGGTTCTACTATAGCTTCCTGCAAACCAGGTATAATCGGGGTCAACGTTAGTATAGTTCCACAAACCGTTCGTTTCCCAGATGAGATAGAGATTATAAAGCCGGAGGAGTTTGAGGTTGAGGAGACCGAGGAAGCAAAAGAAGAGGCACCCAAGGAGGTCGAGATAAAGCAGGAAAGTGAGATCAAGAAAAGAGATACACGAGAAACACCCGATACAGGAGAAACATCTCCTCGGGATAAGGGGGATGAAGAGAAAAGTGAGGAGAAGAAGAAATCAGGAGAAAAGAAAAAAACAGGGAAAACAACAAAGAAAGCAAAGAGCGGAGAGACAAAGGCAAGATCTGCCTCCACCAAAAGAGCTGCTTCGGGGACAGAAGCCAAGTCCAAGAGCTCTTCCGAATCCAAGACGAAGCCAAAGGACGGAGGAGCTCAAAAAAAGACAGCGAACAAAACAAAATGACTATCCTGAGAAAATCTGAAATAAGGGAGATGTCCATAGAGCAGATAGACGAGAGGTTGTCTGAGTTGTACACTGACATAGCCAAGATGAAGAGCCAAGTGCGATCTGGAGGAGCACCAGAGAATACAGGCAAAATAAGGGATATTCGGAGGGTTATTGCAAGACTGAAGACCATAAAGAGAGAGAAAAACTCAAAGCATGCCCCCTTAGAAGAGAAAAAAAAGAACATTGCCCTAGGGACCTCAAAGAGAGCAGAAGCGAGCAAGCCTGAGGTTCAAGAGAGGAGAAAATAGCGTTTTTTGAGGAATGATATTTATATATGAGTAAACTCAAACTAACAACACAATAATGCCAGAGATCTGTCCAAAGTGCGGACTGCCAAAGGATATCTGCGTTTGCGGTGAGATATCAAAGGAGCAGGCCAGAATTACCATAAGAGCAGAAAAGCGCCGGTATGGCAAGTATGTAACGCTTGTGGAGGGACTAGAATCGGACCAGAAGGACATGATGAAAAAGCTTAAGGGGAAGCTCGCATGTGGTGGGACCCTGAAAGAAGGTGTCATAGAACTTCAGGGGAATCATGTTTCCAAGGTGAAAGAGATCCTTGTCAGCATGGGATTCCCAGACAACACGATCAAAGCGTCTTAAAATGGCGGTAACGCCATATAACATCCTGAGGCATGAGCTCATAGGTCTCCGTGCAGAGGTTGTGGAGGCCAGAGACAAGGGCCTCGTGGGGCTCTCTGGTAAGATAGCAGATGAGACCCAGAAGACGCTTACACTAAAGAGCCCAAGAGGGCTCAAAACAATACCGAAGGAGTATGTAACTCTTTCGATCCACACTGATAGTGGCGACACGCTGCTAGTCAATGGGTCGCTACTTCTTGGCAGACCCGAGGAACGCATAAAGAAGAAGATAAGAATTATCTTCTGATTGCGTTTCTTTAGAAGGCATGGCTGAAAAACCTAAAGAGAGCAATGTACCCCCCAGGGGGATCCCAACAAGGGGCATGGTCCTAGAGGGAGTTGTAGTCAGTGATAAGATGCAGAAGACAGTTACTGTAAAAGCAGAATACATAGTCAAGGTCCCAAAATACGAACGCATGAAGAGGAGGCATACCAAGGTCAAGGCGCGAAATCCTCCAGAGATAAACGCCAAGCTTGGGGATTGGGTAAGGGTTGCAGAGTGCAGGCCCCTCTCCAAAACTGTTCATTTCATGGTTATAGAAAAGCTACAAAAAGAATGATCGGTATATCCTCTGACATACCAAGGTCTCTCCCAGTAGGGGCACAGCTGGTCGTTGCGGATAACACAGGAGCTCGTGTATTTGAAATAATAACAGTTAAGGGCTATCGGGGGAAAAGGCGAAGGCTCGCAGCGGCTGGCGTTGGAGATCTAGTCATAGGGACTGCCAAAAAGGGAAAACCCGATATAATGCATCAAGTCCTAAAAGCGGTAGTCATACGACAAAAGAAGGAATACAGGAGGCCGGACGGCACGAGGGTAAAATTTTCAGATAATGCATGCATCCTCGTAGATGACGAGGGAAAGCCCAAGGGGACGGAGATAAAGGGGCCAGTGGCGAAAGAGGCTCTGGAGAGGTGGAAAAAAATAGGGGCAAATGCTAAGATTGTCGTCTGAAAATGCATACAAAAAGCAAAAATCCAAGGAAACAGAGAAAGCGACTCTATACAGCTCCTCTTCACTCAAGGCGCAAAGCTCTCTCGGCAACCCTGAGCAGGGACTTACGGAAGAAGTTCCAGAGGAGAACCCTCCCTGTTAGGAGGGGAGACAAAGTGAGAGTAATGTGTGGAAAGTCAAAAGGGCTTGAGGGGGAGGTTGTTGACGTGAACCTTAAAAATAGGTGTGTGTATGTGGACAAGCTCACGATAAAGAAGAGAGATGGCACTGAGGTCCTCAAGCCCATTTCACCATCGAATCTAGTACTGGTAGAAATAGAACTTGGAGACAAGAGAAGGCAGGCGATCCTAGAGCGAAAGGTCAGCAAGGGCGTAATAGAGGCAGAATTATCGAGAGAAAGAGAGAAGAGAGAAAGAGAGCAACGAGAGAAAGAAAAGAAGGCGAGGGAAAAAGCTGAGAAGAAAAAGGAGGTAGAGAAGAAGTCTACAGAAGAGACGAAAAAGGAGGAGAAGCCAAGCACTCGTAGAAGAAAAACTCAGGAAAAATTATCAGAAAAAGGAATAAACAAAAAGGTAAAGGAAGATTGGATATCTGAAAAATGACACATCTAAAAACAAAGGCTTAAAATGACTAGAAGAAATAAAGTAAACATTGATGAAGTAT
>JAOZPI010000081.1:0-1172 GCA_029932835.1 archaeon
CCTCTGTTACAATAAAAACCGATGAGGATTACCCCTCAATACGCATAGGTGAAGAGGAGATCAGGTCTACGAAGATAGGAGAGAATTTGTATTACCTGCAGTTTACGCCGAGAGAGATGGGATTCATGAGAATTGGGGAAGATAACCACTGCAGTATGGCGGTCAATTACCCTGTTGAATATGGCGAGTTCGGAGCAGATAGGGAAGTGCTTGAAGGATTGGCTGAGAGTAGTGGGGGGAAGGTCTATGAGGAGGATGAAATACAAAAATTGGCAAGCGACATAAGCCAATTCAAAACCTCTGAGTCTATCGGGACAAAAAGGGAGAGAGTTGGGGTGGAGGCATGGTTCGCGCTCATAGGGCTCTGCCTCTTTTTCCTAGACGTCGCATACAGGAGGATAGGGGAGATAATAGGACAGGACAGGGGTAAGGGAAAGGGCAAAAAGCGAGAGGATTTAAGTTAATTCGCATACAAAAATACACATGTCCTTGTTGTTAAAAAATTGCAAATTTGTGGTTACGCAAGATAGCAGAAGGAGGATACTAAGGGATTATGATATCCTCATCGAAGAAAATCGGATAAGTGAGATAGGGAAAACTCTGCAGGCATCAGACGAGGTTTTAGATTGCTCCAAGTCCCTAGTTATGCCCGGGCTTATAAACACGCACACACATATCGCTATGACGCAGTTTCGCGGCGTCGCAGACGATGTGACTTTGGAGGAGTTCTTGGAAAAGACATACAAGCTGGACTCACAACTCAAGAAGGGAGATGTTTATAAGGGCGCACTCCTCGGGTGCATTGAGTCTATAAGGTTTGGAACCACGACCTTTAATGATTTGTATTACTCTGAAGATGAGATTGCAAGGGCTGTGGAGAAGACAGGAATCAGAGCAAACCTGAGTTGGGCAGTTCTGGACAAGGAGTTCACTACGCAGAGGGGAGATCCAGTAAACAATTGCAGAGGATTTATAAGGGAGTGGAAGGGAAAAAACGATAGAATTGCAGTTGGAGTAGGGATACAAGGCGTGTATGTGAGCAGCAGGGAGACGTATCTCCGTGCTCTTGACATCGCAGAAGAATATGACACAAAGACACATACTCATCTCTCTGAGACAAGAAGGGAGGTTTACGATTGTGTAAAGAGAGAGGGGAAAAGACCAGTGGAGTG
>JAOZPI010000081.1:1182-2634 GCA_029932835.1 archaeon
GAGGAGATAGGGTTCTTGAACGAGAGGCTGACGGCTGCGCACTGCGTATGGATTACGAAGAGGGAGATGGACATATTATCAAAGAGGGGGATTAACGTCTCGCACAACCCTACATCAAATCTAAAACTCGCGAGCGGAGGGTTGGCGCCAGTCCCCGAGCTCTTGGAGCGGGGGGTGAACATCACTATCGGAACCGATGGATGCGCTTCTAATAACAACCTTGACGTGTTCAAAGAGATGAAACTTGCTGCAATACTCCACAAGAATGCGAAGTGGAATGCCACGCTTGTTCCAGCGCAAACAGCACTTGATATGGCAACCGTGAATGGAGCCAGAGCTCTCGGAATAGACGCAGGAAGTATAGAGGTTGGAAAGTTGGCTGATGTGATTGTTGTTGGACTAAGAAAACCACACTTGATCCCAATGCGTGAAGATAATATCGTTAGCAATATCGTGTATTCAATGGAGGGAGGCGATGTAGACAGTGTGATTATAAATGGGGAGGTTGTTATGAAGGATGGTGTGATTAGGAATGGGTTTAAGATTATGGAGATGATAGAGAAATAAGATGAAATCCCAAATAAAACACCCAGAACTTGCTGAACAGGGGAGATTAAAGATAGAGTGGGCAGAAAAGCATATGCCAGTCCTGATGCAAATCAGGGAAAGATTCATCAGGGAAACTCCACTAAAGGGGATCAGAATTGGCATGGCTCTCCATGTAGAACCAAAGACCTGTGTCCTTGCAAAGACCCTTCGGGATGGAGGTGCAGAAATAGCGATAACCGGGTGCAATCCATTAACAACGCAGGATGATGCAGCTGCCGCCCTAGCTAAAGAGAAGGGGATTTCTGTGTTTTGCTGGAGGGGAGAAACAAGAGGAGAGTATTATGAGAACCTGAGGAGGGTGTTGGATTTTGCACCGGAGATAACAATTGACGACGGCTGCGATTTGGTGTCAATGGTGCATACAAAGAGGAGAGACCTGCTAGATGGGATGATAGGGGGGTGCGAGGAGACAACAACAGGAATCCACAGGCTAAGGGTTATGGAGAAGGAGGGGGTTTTGAAATACCCTGTGATGGATGTCAACTATTCCTACACAAAGCACTTGTTTGATAATCGATATGGAACAGGACAGAGCACAATTGATGGAATACTTAGAGCTACGAATATATTGCTGGCAGGGAAAAAGTTTGTAGTAGCTGGATATGGATGGTGCGGAAGAGGAGTAGCTATGAGAGCACGAGGTATGGGTGCCAATGTTATAGTCCTTGAAGTGGAGCCTTTAAGGGCTCTTGAAGCTAAAATGGATGGATATGAAGTCTTAAATTCAAAAGAAGCTGCTAAGGTAGGTGATATTTTTGTATCTGCTACTGGAGATAAAAATGATATAGCAAAAGAGATTTTAGAGAATTGTAAAGATAGGACCATTGTAGCTAATGCGGGACA
>JAOZPI010000082.1 GCA_029932835.1 archaeon
TCAGGACAGAGCACTATAGATGGTATACTCTCAGCCACGAACCTGGTCCTTGCAGGGAAGAACTTCGTTGTATGTGGATATGGGTGGTGCGGTAGGGGTATTGCAATGCGAGCGCGAGGAATGGGGAGTAATGTTATTGTAACAGAGGTTGACGAAATAAGAGCACTGGAGGCCTATATGGATGGATTTAGGGTTATGAGACTTAAGGACGCTGCGAAGGTGGGAGACATATTTGTAACTGCTACTGGAAACAAAGGGGTGATAGAGGGAAGCCACATTAAGCTTATGAAAGATGGGGCTATTCTTGCGAATGCAGGGCACTTTGATAATGAAATAGAGAAGGGATTTTTGAAGAAATACAAACACAGAAGGGTCAGAAGGGATGTAGAGGAGTTTTCTGTCGGTGGGAGATCCATTTACTTATTGGCAGATGGCAGGCTTGTAAACCTCGTGGCTGGGCAGGGGCACCCAGCAGAGATTATGGATTTGTCCTTCTCAAATCAAGCCCTCTCGGTTGAGCATCTTGTGAAGAACAGGGGAAGGTTAAAACCGGGTGTCCATAATATACCAGAGAACATTGACAGGGAGATAGCGAGAATGAAGCTAAAGAGCCTCGATATAAGGATAGACAAGCTTGGAAGGGAGCAAAAGAGGTATATGAACGAATGGAGAGAAGGAACCTAAAATAACTCAGACACTGCAATCTATCCCAACACAGGACGGATCAGAGAGGCCCTGTCCTAATCTGGCCAAGTTGTAGTCGACTGAAGGAAGGTTTATGTACACGATCACCCGGTTGAGGGTGCCAGAGCCAATTTCAAATTCTCTGTCCTTGTAGATCTCAAATTTAAATGGCGCATAGGTATAGAGCTTTGCTCCCCCATGAGCGAGGTTTGTGAGGATCTGACGATTTTTGTCGTCTATCAAAACCTCCGTTAGCCTGTACCTAGCACCTGTTTCAAATATCATCGGGAAGTTATCAATTGCATACTCCAATAACTCCTCCCCTGCACCACCAGTGAAAAAGGTAACCAGAGAGGCAGCAGCTATCTGCGCTGCGTAGAGCGCTCCTGACTCTAGAGAATCGCCGCAAATCCCAGAATTCCTCTCGCTAAATTCGGGATTGTAATAACACCTTTTCCCCCCATTGAGCTCCCCCTTGTCATAGCTCACCATCTCCACGCTCAGGGTAGAGAACACATCATATCCAGCCCTCTCAGCGCCCAACCTGCTTGCCTGCTCCTTGAGATCCACTACACTTCTCCTCGATTTTGAATAGCGCCGGAGGTTTGTGTAGGATTCTCTGAGAGCGCTGTAGGTTGTATTCAGTGCCTCGTAGAGGGGCTTCAGATATCTTCTCATTTCCAGAACCAGCTCCACCCTAGCCCTGCATCTGCAGGTGCAGACATTTATACTCTGCCACACATCTTTACACCGCCTCTCTCCGTCTCTGTATTCTCTACACTCCCTGCACCTCTCTCTTCGGCTGCCGATTTTCTTGTCTCCGACGCATTCATAGCTACTCCCTCCGCTACGACACCTAATATAATGGCATCTCCCCTCGCAAGATCTACCCTCTTTGCAATAGTGGTTGGACAGACAGTCTCCGCGAGGGTGTCCCCTGGTACAGAACCTATCGGATATGTCTGACTTGGAGAGACTGCTCCTAAGCAGCCCCTTGAGGTGTTCTACCTCAGCTAGTGAGTCGTGGCACTCACCGGAGATGTTGCTCAGGCTAAACCGATCGTCCTTTCTTATGGAGTCTTTAAGAGGAGAGGGGACTCCAGAGGAGAGCATACCCTCAGCAGAGCGTATCATCAATCTGCACCCCTCTCCATCAACCCGCGGTATTTCGTCAATTATGTAATCTATGAGGGCCCTTGCTTCCTCTCTGAACTCGTCACAGCTTACCCGGTTTATCTTCATTCTTTTTATCGCCCTCTTCTGGCACCATTCCTTGCGACTCTCTTCGTGGCTCTCTTCCCATCTCCGGCAGGTGTTGTATTTCGCTTTGCACTTAGTTCTGCACTTTCGCTTCTTGTGTCCGGTTTTTCCCTCACACTTTTTAAAACACTCGTCCCTTAATTCAGCACATGACCCACACTCTTCGTACTCAGAGGTATCATAATCGTGTAACCACTCTCCTATCTCATCCCTCAGATCCTTATATTTAGCCATCTCCTCCCGCATCTCTCTCAGTTTTTTCCGAAGACGAGACGGGTCATAGATATCTTTGCAGGCATTCTGCTCTTTCCCTGTCATATGTGGATCCTCGCAGACCTCCTTCTCTATCTCATCCATCTTGTAGTTATTCATTATCGCATCCATTGCTCTTTCTTCATCCCCAGAACCCAAATCGAACCCTGGGGGGAGAAAGGAAGGCTCAGAGAGGTACATCCACTCTGCGAGCCATGTTGCGGCCGGAATTGCACCTAGGTCCAAGGATCCCTTTGGATCCTTGGTTGCTTCCTTTACCGTGTCTATATCCCCAAAGAGCAGTGTAGCTATGGGATCATAGGTATAATCCCCCTCCTCTAGCATAGGCCCGTTATCTGTATGGTATGCGTTCAAGTAAGCACGCGTATAGAGGGCTCCGGTAAGT